>NZ_NQYT01000001.1:0-143144 GCF_009192935.1 Xanthomonas sp. LMG 12461 | reverse complement strand
GCGCTTCGCGCCCCGACCCTCACCCCAACCCCTCTCCCGGAGGGAGAGGGGCTATTGCTTCGCCGCCTCCTTCGACCAAGGCGACTTCCCACCCTCGGCAATGAACCGGTCGATGCGCTGCTCCAGCACCGGCAGCGGCACCGAGCCCGTCTCCAGCACCGCGTCGTGGAACGCGCGGATGTCGAACTTCTCGCCCAGCGCCTGCTCCGCCTTGCGCCGCAGCTCCAGGATCTTCAACTCACCCAGGTAGTACGACAGCGCCTGGCCGGGCCAGGCGATGTAGCGGTCGACCTCGGTGGTCACCTCGTGCTCGCTGAGCGCGGTGTTGTCGCGCAGGAACGCCTGCGCCTGCTCCCGCGTCCAGCCGTCGTGGTGAATGCCGGTGTCGATCACCAGCCGGCACGCACGCCACATCTGGTAGGTCAGGTAACCGAAGCGGTCGTACGGGGTGTCGTACATCCCCATCTCCTGCCCCAGGTATTCCGAGTACACCGCCCAGCCCTCGCCATACGCGGAAATGAAGGTGTAGCGGCGGAAATCCGGCAGGTTGTCCTGCTCGGCCGCCAACGGCATCTGCAGCGCATGACCAGGCGAGGACTCGTGCAAGGTCAGCGCAGCGAGGTTGTACAGCGGCCGTGACGGCAGGTCGTAGGTGTTGACCAGGTAGATGCCGGGGCCACCGCGGCCGCCGGTGTAGAACGGCGCCAGGTCCGCCGGCACCGGCTCGATCGCGAAGCGCTGCCGCGGCAGCCGGCCGATGTAGTCGCCGATCTTGCCGTCCACGCGCTTGGCGATCCACGCCGCGTCCTTGAGCAGTTCTTCCGGGGTCTTGGCGTAGAACCTGGGATCGGTGCGCAGGTAGTGCAGGAACGCCGGGAAGGTCTGCTGCCCCGGCGGGGTCTTGAAGCCGCTGTCGGCGATCGCCTGGTCCATCTCCTTGCGCAGCCGCGCCACCTCCTTCAGGCCCACCGCGTGGATCTGCTCGGGGCTGAGGTCGAGCGTGGTGTATTCGCGGATCTGCGCGCGGTAGTACGCCGCGCCGTCGGGCAGCGATTCGGCGGCCAGCGCCGGGCGTGCCTTGGGCAGGTATTCCTCGCGCATGAAACGCAGCAGCTTGGCGTAGGCCGGCACCACCTGCTGGGCGATCGCCGTGCGCGCCTGCGCGCGCAACTGCGCCTGCAGCGGCGCCGGGATCGTCGCCGGCATCTGCTTGAACGGGGTGTAGAACAGATTGGTCTCGCCAGGCGCCTGCGCGACCTCGGCGATCGACTGGTCGCGGCCCTGCAGGGTCACTTTGGGCTGGGCGAAACCGCGCGCCAGGCCGGCGCGCATGTTGGCGATCTGCTCGTCGAAGTAGCGCGGGATGTCGGCGAGCTGTCCGAGATAGCGCTGGTAGTCCTCGCGGTTGCGCAGGGTGGCGCGCGCAGTGAACCCCAGGTCGCTCCAGAACGCGGTGTCGCTGTTGAACGGCATTTCCCAGGCGCGGAACCGCTGCTGGTCGAGCAGCACCTGCAGTTGCTGGCGATAGACCTGGTAGTTCACCTGGTCCTGCGCCGACAACTGCGCCGGGTCGATCGCATCCAGATCATGCAGCGTCTGCTGCCAGTAGGCGGTGCGCTGCGCCTGGGTGGCCGGATCGACCTTGGGCAGGTGATCGGCGGCCTGTCCCTGCGCGTCCTCGTCGTCGGCGCCGGCGAACTGCTCCTGGCGCCATTTCCACTCGCGCTGGTACAGCGCTTTGAAGCGCGCGCCGGCATCGCCGGCGGGGGCAGCGGCCGCCGGCGCGGCGGTCTTTGCCGGCGCGGCGGCGGCAGCACCCTGCCAGGCCAGGGTGCACGCGATGGCCAGGGCCAGCGCCGTGCGCAGTCGGGAACGGGAGGTCATCGCGAAGTCTCCGAAGTGGCGGGGGTGCCGGCCTGGACCTGGGCGATCCAGGCATCGATGCGCGCGTCCAGCAGGTCCAGCGGCATCGCGCCGCCGCCGAGGATGGCATCGTGGAAGGCGCGGATGTCGAAGCGCTCGCCCAGCGCGCGCCTGGCCTTCTCGCGCAGCGCCAGGATGTCCAGTTCGCCGAGCTTGTAGCCCAGTGCCTGGCCCGGCCAGACGATGTAGCGATCGGTCTCGGCCTGGATGCTGGGCTCGTCGTCGGACGGATGCGCGTGGAAGAAGTCGATCATCTGCTGCCGCGTCCAGCGCTTGTAGTGGACGCCGGTATCCAGCACCAGTCGGTTGGCGCGTAGCAGTTCGCCGGCCAGGCGGCCGTAGTCGCTGTACGGATCGCGGTAGAAGCCCACCTCCTTGCCCAGCTTCTCGGCGTACAGCGCCCAGCCTTCCACGTAGGCGTTGTAGCTGGATTGTTGGCGGAACGGCGGCAGCGGCAGGGTCTGCGCCAGCGAGATCTGCAGGTGATGACCGGGCACGCCCTCGTGGTAGGCGGTGGCCTCGATGTTGACCAGGGTACGGTGCGCGTAGTCGCTGGTGTTGACCATCACCAGCCCCGGCTTGCTGCCCTGCGCGTCGCTCTGCCAGTACTCGGCACCGGGCGCGGTGGCACGGAACGCCGGCATCGCGCGCACCTCCAGCGGCGTCTTCGGCAAGGTGCCGAACAGCTTGGGCAACTGCGGCTGCATCTGCGCGATGTCGTCGCGGTAGCGCTGCAGGATCTGCTCGGACGAACTGGCGAAGAACTTGCGGTCATGGGCCACCGCCTGACGCAACGCCGGCAGGTCGGCATAGCCGAGCTGCTTGGCGATGACGCCCATCTCGCCCTCGATGCGCGCGACCTCGGCCAGGCCGGTCTGGTGGATCTGCTCGGGCGACTGATCGGTGGTGGTCTGGGTGTGGATCGCGAAGCGGTAGCGGCGCGCACCATCGGGCAGCGACCACAGGCCTTCGTGGACACGGCCCTGCGGCGCGTATTCGTCGGCGACGAAGTCGGCGAGCTTGCGATAGGCCGGGCGCACCTGCTGGTCGATCGCCGCGATCATCGCCGCGCGCAGGCGCGGCCGCTCGGCCTCCGGCACTGCCGCGGGGAACTGCTGCAGCGGCGCGGCGAACGGACTGTCGGCCCCGGCCGGTGCGGCGATCTCGCGTACCTGCGCGGGAATGCGCTCGAGCAGGTACTTCGGCTGCACCAGCCCGTCCCTGGCGCCGGCGCGCGACAACGCCACCACCTGGTCGAGCAGCGCCGGGATCGCCTGCAGGCGCTTGATGTAGTCCTCGTAGTGCTTGACGCTGGCGAACGGAAACGCCTGCGCATAGCCCGGCAGCGCCACCTGGATGCCGCCGACCGGCTCCAGCGGCATCTCGTCGTTCTTCAGCGCGATCGCCTCCAGCCGGTCGCGCAACTGCCGCTGCATCATCTGCAGGCTCAACTGCTCCTGCGCCGACAGCGCCTTGCCGTCGATCGCATCGAAGCGCGCCAGGAACGCAGCGGTGGCCTGGCGTTCGGCCTCCAGCGCAGCGAGCGAATAGTCGCTCCAGCGATCGTTGTAGCGGCTGTCGCCGATGATGCTGGCGAACTCCGGATGGTGTTCGAGCTGGTACTGCCACTGCGCGTCGAGCAGCGCGGCGAAGGCCTGCGACGGCGAGGTGCTTGCCTTGGCCGGCGCCGTTGCCGCCGGCGTGGAAGGCGCCGACGGTGCCGACGGCTGACAGGCACTCAGCAGGGCCAGTGCCAGCATGCCGACGACGGGCAGACGTATGTGCTTCATCGAGGAACTCCGCAGGGCGGCACGCGCCCGTGACACACCGCGGCGGCCGCCGCGCAAACGTTGCAGGCGGCCGCCCTGCGCATCAGGCGAACGGCCGGTCGATCGCCGGCGACGGGGGCGTGAACCACTGCGCGCCGTCCTCGGTGACGTAGAAATGATCCTCCAGGCGCACGCCGAACTCGCCCGGCACCACGATCATCGGCTCGTTGCTGCAACACATGCCCGGGGCCAGCGCCAGCGCATTGCCGCGCACCAGGTACGGTGCCTCGTGGATGCTCATGCCGCAACCGTGGCCGGTGCGATGCGGCAGCCCCGGCAACTGGTAGTCCGGGCCGAGCCCGGCACGCTGCAGCACCTTGCGCGCGGCCTCGTCCACCACCGCGCAGGCCACGCCCGGCCGCACCGCGGCGAAGGCCGCCGCCTGCGCGTCGTGCTCCAGTTGCCAGATGCGTCGCTGCTTCTCGCTGGGCTCGCCGAAGATGTAGGTGCGGGTGATGTCGGAGTGGTAGCCCTGCACCGTGCAACCGGTATCGATCAGCACCAGCTCGCCCGGGCGCAGCGCCTGCACGCCGGGAATGCCGTGCGGATACGCGGTGGCATGGCCGAACTGCACGATGCAGAAGGTCGAGCCGTTGTCGGCACCGAGCGCGCGGTGCGCCTGGTCGATGAAGCGGGTCAGTTCCGCGGTGGTGATGCCTTCGTGGATCAGCCCGGCGGCCAGCCGCTGCACCTGCAGGGTCATGTCACAGGCCTGCTGCATCAGCGCCAGTTCCGCCGGCGACTTGCGCATGCGGCAACCGTCGACGATGGCCGCCGCATCGCGGATGGCGATCCGGCCCAGCACCGCCGTCAGCCCGGTGTGCACCGCAAAGGCCACGCCCGGGTCCAGCGCCAGGCTCTGCGCGTCCAGTTCCAGCAAGGCCTCGGCGACCAGCGCGTGCGGATCCTCGTGCTCCTGCCACAGGCGCTTGCGTACCGGCACCGACAGCACCGCGTCCAGCGAGCCTTCCTCGAACGCCGGGCAGATCAGCAGCGGATCGCCTTCGGCGGTGAGCAACATCGCCACCAGGCGCTCGCTGGCGCCCCACGGCACGCCGGTGAAATAGCGCAGCGAGGCGCCGGCGCCGATCAGCAGCGCGTCGGCACCGTGCGCACGCATCAGCGCACGCGCGTTGGCAAGGCGCTGCCGGTACTCCTGCTGTTGGATCGCCGGCGCGCGGTGCGGCCACGGCGCCAGTTGTGCGTGCGCCTGCTCCAGGGTCAACCCGCCGATCTGGACCTGCTCGCTCATGCGCGCGGCTCCACGTCGGCGGTGCTCCAGCTGCCGTCGATCAAGCGCTGCACGCCGCCGGGATTGCGATCGCGCAGCAACGGCGGCAGCAGCGCGTCGGGCACGCCGTCATAGCTGTGCAGCGCGGCGAAGCGGCGGATCGCCGCGGGCATGCCGACCGCAGTGAAGCCCGGATGGCCGGTGCTCGGATACGGGCCGCCATGGTTCATCGCCGGGCTCACCGCCACGCCGGTCGGCATCTTGTTGCAGATCAGGCGACCGACCCGCGGACGCAGCGCCGCGGCCAGCGCGGCGAAGGCCATGTCGTCGCTGCCATCGGCGGCGCGATAGAGCGTGCCGGTGAGATTGCCCTCGAAGCTGCGCGCCAGGGCGGTCAACTGCCCCAACCCGCCGCCGCGCACGATCAGGCTGACCGGGCCGAACGCCTCGGTCTGCAGCGCCTCGGGCTGCTGCAGGAAGGCCTCGGCCGACACTTGCAGCAGGGTCGGCGCATGCCGATAGCCGGGACCTGCATCGGCCTCGCCACCGGCCAGCACCGTGGCGCCGGCATCGCGCAGCGTACCCACGCTGCGCTGCAGATGCTCCAGCACGCCGCGCGAGAACAGCAGCGCCGGCGCGGCCGCGGCGAAATGCGCGGTGGCCGCGGCGACGAAGGCATCGCCGGCCTCGCCCTCGGGCACCACCACGATGCCCGGGTTGGTGCAGAACTGGCCGCTGCCCATGGTGCAGGAGGCGAAGAACTCCTGCGCCAGCGCCGCACCGCGTTCGGCCAGCGCGCCCGGCAGCAGGAACACCGGATTGACGCTGGACAACTCGACATAGGCCGGCACCCCGGCGCGGTCGGCGGCGGCCTTCAGCGCCAGCCCGCCGGCACGGCTGCCGGTGAAGCCGATCGCGCCCAGCCGCGGATCGCCTGCCAGTTCCAGGCCCAGCGTGTTATCGAAGTGATACAGCAACTGCACCGTCGCCGCCGGCAGGTCGTTGGCCAGCAGCGCCTGGTGCGCGAGCTGGGCCAGGCGCTGGCTGGTGGCCGGATGCGAAGGATGCGCCTTGGCGATGACCGGATTGCGCGCGGCGATGGCCGAGGCGAAATCGCTGCCGGCCACCGCGTTGAACGCGAACGGGAAATTGTTCGGACCGAACACCAGCACCGGCTTGTGCAGCGGCCCCAGCTGCGCGCGCAGGCCCGCCGCGGTGTCGATCACCGGCTGCGCCCAGCTGTGGCTACGCACTGCCTGCGCGGCCTGGCGCAACTGCCCGCTGGCGCGCGGCAGCTCCACCTTGGCCAGGCGCGGCTCCACCGGCAGGCCGGTTTCGGCATGGGCCAGCGCCACCAGACGTTCGACGTCGGCGTCGATCGCGTCCGCGTACGCATCCAGGAACCCGGCGATGCGTTCCGGCGCGGCCGCGGCCAGCGCATCGGCGCTCAGCGCCGCCGCGCTCAGCGCCGCTTCCAGATCGGCGGCGCCGCTGATCGGGAACGACGGGCCGAACTCGCTCCCGTCGCGCGGATCCTCGGCGCGGAAACTGCCGCGCTCTTCCAGCGAGGCCTGCCAATGGCCGGCCAGCAACAGCGGTTGCGTGCTCATCTCAGTGCCCAGGGTGGGTGGCGATGGCGTGGTCGATGACCTTCAGCGCGGCCTCGCGCTCGGCGCCTTCCAGCACCAGCCGCGGCGCGCGCACGCGCTCGCTGCCCAGGCCGACCTTCTCCTGCACCAGCTTGATCAGCTGGACGAACTTGGGCACGGTGTCCAGGCGCAGCAGCGGCAGGAACCAGTCGTACAGCGCCTTGGCCGCCGGGTAGCCGCCGTCGCGGGCCAGCTCGAACAGCTTCACCGACTCCTTCGGATACGCGTTGACCAGGCCGGCGATCCAGCCCTTGGCGCCCATGCTCAGGCCTTCGACGATCGCATCGTCCATGCCCACCAGCAGCACCAGGCGGTCGCCGAGCAACTCGCCCAGCGCGGCGAAGCGGCGCACGTCGCCCGAGGATTCCTTCACCGCCTGCAGGTTCGGGAACTCGGCGGCCAGTTCGGCGATCTGCGCCGGGCTGAAATCGGTCTTGTAGGCGATCGGGTTGTTGTACAGGATCGCCGGCAGGTCGGTGGCGGCGATCACCGCGCGCATGTGCGCGCCCATTTCGCGCCAGTCGGTGGAATACACGTACGGCGGCAGCACCATGAGGCCACCGCAGCCGACCTGCTTGGCCGCCTGCGCCAGGCGCACGGCCTCGTCGGTGGACAGCGCGGCGATGCCCGGCACCACCGGGATGCGGCCGTCGACCGCCTGCACCAGGGTCTTCAGAACCGCCAGCTTGTCGTCGAAGCTCAGCGTGGCCGCCTCGCCCAGCGAGCCCAGCGGCACGATCGCAGTGCAGCCGGCGTCGATCATGAGCTGCGCATGCTTAGCCAGGAACGCGTGGTCGATGCTGCCGTCGGCGTTGAACGGGGTGGTGATGGCCGGCAGCACGCCGTACCAGAAGGAAGCCTTGCTCATGGAAGTACACCTTGTGGAGAGTTGCGAAGGGAGGCCGCGCGCGAGGACGCGACGGAATCGGCGTCCGGACCGGGATCCGGACAGGGATGGGCCAGCGCGTCCAGACGCGCCGGGAACAGCGGCGGCCGGCGGCCGTCGTCGGAGAAATCGGCGGCGCGCGTGGCCAGGCCAAGTTCGGTCAGCGCACTGCCGCAGATGCGGCCCTGGCAGGCGCCCATGCCGCAGCGCGAGGCCAGCTTGGCGTCGCGCAGGTCGGCATGGCCCTGCAGCGCGGACAGCGGCACGTCTTCGCAGCGGCACACCAGCGTGTCCGGCGCGGCCAGCGCGTGGATGCGTGGATCCAGCGCGAACTGGCGCTGCAGCAGTTCAGCGAAGGCGCGCGCACGTCGCCGCTGCGGCTGCAGCGCCTGCGCAGCGGCGTCCTGGCCGGCGGCCAGGTGGCCGGCGATGGCGCCTTCCACCCGCGCGCAATCGCGCCCGCCGATGCCCAGCGCCTCGCCCGCTGCGTACACGCCGTCGACGCTGGTGCGCAGTTGCGCATCCACCGCCACGCACGGATGCGCGCCGCTGCGGCCCAGCCGGCAGCCCAGCAGTTGCGCCAATTCCACGTTCGGCACCAGGCCGTAGCCCACCGACAGTTGATCGCAGGCGAGACGGCGGCGGCCGCGCGGGCCGTCGATCTCCGCCTCTTGCACGCGGCCCTCGCCGTACGCGGCCAGCACCACGCTGCCGGCGTGGTAGCCGACCCCGGCCAGTTGCGTGCGCAGCGCCAGCGCCTGCAGCGCCTTGTCCGGCCAGCGCAGCGGCAGCTGCGCGGCGAATGCGGCCAGCGCGCGCCACGGTGCCTGTTCGACGATGCCCAGCACCTGCGCGCCGTGGCGATGCAGCGTCGCCGCCGAGGCCAGCAGCAGCGGCCCACTGCCGGCGACCAGCACGCGCCGTCCGCGCAGCGGCCAGCCCTGCTTGGCCAGCGCCTGGGCGCCGCCGGCGCCGGTCACCCCGGGCAGGGTCCAGCCCGGGAACGGCAACAGCAATTCGCGCGCGCCGGTGGCCAGCACCAGCGCGTCGTAGCCCAGCCAGCGCGAGCCATCGGGTCCATCGGTGAGCAGTTGCCGGTCCTGCGCCAGCAATACCTGGGTCTGCGGCAGGAAGGTCACCGCACTGGCCGCAAGCTGCGCCAGGGTGCGCGCGGCCAGGCGCGGCGGCGCCTGCGCCACGTCGTGGCGCCAGATCTGCCCGCCGGCACGCGCCTGCAGATCGACCAGGCCGACGCGGCGGCCATGCCCGGCCGCCGCCAGCGCCGCCGCCAGCCCGGCCGGCCCGGCGCCGATCACCAAGACCTCGAAGTGGGTGCGCGGCTCAGCCATCGGTCCACACCTGCATCCCGTCGCGCGCCGGGGTGATGCAGGCGCGCAACTGGCCGACGCGGTCGATGCGCACCCGGCACTCGGCGCACACGCCCATGCCGCACAGCGGCGCGCGCGGTTGCCCACTGCGCGAGCGGCGGAAATGCGTGGCCACCTGCGCCACCGCCGCGGCCACGCTGCTGCCGTCGAGCACTTCGACATCGCGGCCGTCGACCTGCAGGCGCAACATGCGCGCGCTCATGCCAGCGCCCGCGCCGGCGCGTACGGCGCCGCGTCGATGGCCGTAGGCCGCTGCAGCAATTGGTCCAGCAGCAGGCGCGCACTGCCCAGCGCCGTCGTCACGCCCAGGCCCTCGTGGCCGGCCGCGACCCACACGTCGCGCCGCTCCGGCACCGCGCCCAGGTACGGGCGCCCGTCCGGCGTGGCCGGACGCAGGCCGGTCCACACCCGGATCGCCTGCAGTTGCCGCAGGCCCGGCAGGAACGCGAAGGCGCGCTCCAGCATCCGCTGCAGCATCGGCATCGACACCGTGCGGTCGGTCACATCGAATTCGCGCGAGGAGCCGATCAGGATCTGCCCGGTCGGCCGCGGCTGCACGTTGAACGCCACGCTGCTGCCGTCGCTGCCGTGCGCGCTGTCGGCGTAGCCCAGTTCCAGCAATTGATGGGCGACGAAGCCCGGATAGCGGTCGGTGATCACCAGTTGCCCTTTGCGCGCGCGCATCGGCAGTTCCGGCAACAGCTCCGGCACGGCGCAGCCGGTGGCGACCAGCACCGGGCCATGCAGCGCGCTGCCGTCGTCCAGACGCACGCCGGCATCGGCCAGCGCAGTGGCGCGACGCCCGGCGTACAGCTGCGCACCGGCGGCGCAGGCACGCTCGACCAGGTAGCGCGCCATCCGCGGCGGATACACCACCGCCTCGGCGGCCACGCGCATGCCGCCGGCCAGGCCCGGCACCAGCGCCGGCTCCAGTTGGTACAAGCGCTGCGCATCGAGCGCTTCGGCGTGCACGCCGGCCGCGGCCAGCCGCTGGATCTTGGCCGGAATCGCCTCCAGTTCGCGCGCCTCGCGCGCCACCCACAGCGTGCCGCAGCGGCTGAACTCGGCCTCCGGCAGCGGCGCGAATTCTTCCCACAAACGCAGCGAGTACGCCGACAGCGCCAGTTCCGCCGGATCGTCGTCCATCGCCACGAGATGACCCATCGCCGCGGCGGTGGAGCCGCCGCCGATGCTGCCCGACTCGACGATCGCCACGCGCAGGCCGGCGGCCGCCGCCGCATCGGCGCAGGCCGCGCCGACGATGCCGGCGCCGACGACGATCAGGTCGAAACCGCTCATGCGGCGCCGATGCCCCAGGCGAACGGATCCTGCGGATCGATCGACAACTGCGCGCGCGCAGTGATGTAGGCCTGCCCGGTGATGCGCGGCAGTACCCCGCGCGCACCGGCCGTGTAGCTGCCCTCGAACACGCTGCCGAGGATGCCCTGCTGCCGCCACACCTGGCCCGCCGCCAGCTTGCCGTCGGCGGCCAGGCACGCCAGCTTGGCGCTGGTGCCGGTGCCGCAGGGCGACCGGTCGTAGGCCAGGCCCGGGCACAGCACGAAGTTGCGCGCGTCGGCGCTGGCGTCCGGCGCCGGCCCGTTGATCTCGATGTGGTCGATCTCGCCGCCGTCGGCGCCGCGGATGCCCGCCGCCTCCAGTGCCAGCCGCAGCGCCTCGGTGTAAGCGGTCAGCGCGCGCTGGTGGCGCAGTTCCAGCGCGCACGGGGTCTGTTCGGTGATGAAGAACCAGTTGCCGCCCCAGGCGACGTCGCCGCGCACGCGCCCGTACTCGGGCACCTGCACTTCGACGCCGGTGGCGTGGCGGTAGCTCTCGACGTTGTCGACCGAGACGCGGCCGTCGGCGTGCAGTTCCACGCCGACCGTGCCCACCGGCGTCTCGATGCGGTGCGTGCCCGCGCTCAGCCGGCCCAGTTCGGCCAGCGTGCGCACCAGGCCGATGGTGCCGTGGCCGCACATGCCCAGGTAGCCGACGTTGTTGAAGAAGATCACCGCCGCGCAGGCATCGGCGGCCACCGGCGGCAGCAGCAGCGCGCCGACCATGGTGTCCGAGCCGCGCGGTTCGCAGGCGATGGCGCTGCGCCAGGCGTCGAAGCGCGTGCGGAACAGCTCCCGGCGCTCGGCCAGGGAACCGGTTCCCAGATCGGGGAAGCCGGAGACGACGACACGGGTCGGTTCGCCGGCGCTGTGCGAGTCGATGACATCGAGTGTATGCATGGGGCCATGCTCACATCCGGCACCGTCGCCGGCTAGCAGCGTTTGCCTGTCGCCAATGCGGAAGTTCGCACAACCCGGCGACGCCCGCCGGTGCCGACTTAGGCTAGCATCGGCATTCGGGGGACGCGCGGCGGCGCGCCCGCACCGCCGCCCACTTCCGCAGGTGAACGCCATGGACACTCTGATTTCGGCACTGGAACTGCAGACGCTGTTCGACGCCCTGCCGGACGTGGTGTTCTTCGTGAAGGACCGCGACGGCCGCTACACCCACGTCAACCTGACCCTGGTGCGGCGGCTGGGCAAGAAATACCGCGCCGACCTGATCGGCAAGTCGGCCGCGGACGTGTTCCCGCTGCCGCTGGGCGGCAGCTACCTGATGCAGGACCGGCGCGTGCTGTGCGGCGAGGTGATCGAGAACCAGCTGGAAGTGCACCTGTTCCCCAACCGCACCCCCGGCTGGTGCCTGACCTTCAAGCGCCCGCTGTGCGAGGGCGAGGAGGTGATCGGCGTGGTCGGCATCTCCCGCGACCTGGGCCAGCCGGACAGCCGCCATTCCGCCTACGAGCGCATCAGCCGCGCCATGGAACACATGCAGGCGCACTACGGCGACAACCTGCGCGTGCAGACCCTGGCCGACCTGGCCGAGCTGTCGGTGGCGCAACTGGAGCGGCACTTCCGCCGCGTGTTCCAGCTGACCCCGCAGCAGTTGCTGACCAAGATGCGCATCGAAGCGGCGATGCGCCTGCTGCACGGCGACGACAGCATCGCCAGCATCGGCCAGTTGTGCGGCTTCGCCGACCAGAGCGCCTTCGCCCGCCAGTTCAAGGCCACCGTCGGCATGACCCCGCGCGACTACCGGTCGATGAAGGGCAAGCTGTGAAAAGCCGGGAATGGGGATTGGGGAATCGGGATTGGTTTTTTGGCTGAATGCGGGCGTTGGGATCGCGACCCTGTTGAGGCTGTCGCAGGAGCAGTTTCGACTCCCCAGGAACACCCACGCCCACAGTGACAAGCCCCTCTCCCTGCGGGAGAGGGGTTGGGGTGAGGGTGCGGCGGAGCCATTACGTCGAAAAACCATGGCAATTCCGCAACTGCACCCTGCGACTGTGCTTCAGTGGGCACCCGCCTGTCGCGGCTGATCCCGCAAAGGGCCAGGAACCGCGCCTGGCGCGACACACGCAGTCGCGACGCCCGAAGCCCACCTTGCCAACCATCCCAGCTCGCCCGCTGCACCGGCCGCTCAGGTCGCAAGTGGTAGCATTCTTCGTTTCCGGTCCACGCGTCATCCATGGTCAGCCTATTCCGCCGCAACAAGCCCCAGGACAACGCCGGCGAGAGCCGCACGCAGCGCTACAGCATCGAGGAACTGGCCGCCGCCTTCCCCAAGCCGGCAAGCGCCGAACCCGCTGCGCCTGCGCCGTCGGCGCCGCCTGCCGCTGAAGCAGCGCCCGCCGCTCCCGCGCCCGCCGCCACCCCGCAGCCGACGTCCGCGCCGGTCGCCGAACATCCCGTACAGGCGCCGGCCCCGGTCGCGGTGCCGCAGCCGCAACCGACCCCGCTGCCGCCCGCAGCGCCCACGCCGCCACCGCAGGCCTATGTGCCGGCCCCGGCCGCCGCGCCGGCACCGAGCGTGCCGACGCCAACGCCCGCCCCCGCGGCTCCAGCGCCGGCCACCGCGTCCGTGCCCGCAGCCGACGCCGACCTCGTCCGCAGCGACGCGCTGCCTGCCGCGCCGGCCGGCAAGCCCGGCTGGCGCGAGCGTCTGCGCAACAGCAGCTTCGCGCGCAGCGTCGGCAGCCTGTTCTCGCGCAACCCCAAGCTCGACGACGACCTGCTCGACGAGATCGAGACCGCGCTGATCACCGCCGACGTCGGCATTCCCGCCACCACCGCGCTGATCGAGAGCCTGCGCAAGCGCATGAAGGCGCGCGAGTTCGCCGACGCCAGGGCGCTGCAGCAGGCGCTGCGCGCCGACCTGCTGGCGATCCTGCAGCCGGTGGCCAGGCCGCTGCAGATCGACCGCAATGCAAAGCCCTTCGTGGTGCTGACCGTCGGCGTCAACGGCGTCGGCAAGACCACCACCATCGGCAAGCTGGCCAAGCGCTTCAAGGACGAGGGCCACAGCTTGATGCTGGCCGCCGGCGACACCTTCCGCGCCGCCGCGGTAGCGCAGTTGCAGGCCTGGGGCGAGCGCAACGGTGTGACCGTGATCGCGCAGGGCCAGAACGCCGACGCCGCCTCGGTGGCCTTCGATGCGCTGCAGGCCGGCAAGGCGCGCGGCACCGAGGTGCTGATCGCCGACACCGCCGGCCGCCTGCACACCCAGACCGGGCTGATGAACGAGTTGGGCAAGATCCGCCGCGTGCTCGGCAAGCTCGACCCCAGCGCCCCGCACGAGGTGCTGATGGTCATCGACGGCACCACCGGCCAGAACGCGCTGTCGCAACTGCGCCAGTTCCACGCCGCGGTCGGCGTCACCGGCCTGGTGGTGACCAAGCTCGACGGCACCGCCAAGGGCGGCGTGGTGTTCGCCCTGGCCCGCGAATTCGGCATCCCGATCCGCTTCGCCGGCATCGGCGAACGCCCCGAAGACCTGCGCGTGTTCGACGCCGAAGCCTTCGTCGACGCGTTGCTGCCCGACGCCCTGGGCGCGTGAGATTGAGCCCCTCTCCCTCCGGGAGAGGGGTTGGGGTGAGGGTGCGGCGGAGCCAACCATGCCGGCACTGGCGCTACTCAAACCGCACCAGGCTTCGCCCGTACCCTCATCCGGCCCTTTGGGCCACCTTCTCCCGAGGGGAGAAGGAACTTCGACGCCAGCATGCGCCAGCCTCCCGACACCTTCCCTACCCGCCTGCTCGCCTGGTTCGACCGCCACGGGCGGCATGACCTGCCCTGGCAGCATCCGCGCAGTCCGTACCGGGTGTGGCTGTCGGAGATCATGCTGCAGCAGACCCAGGTGGCGGTGGTCATCCCCTACTTCCTGCGCTTCCTGCAGCACTTCCCGACCCTGCCGGCACTGGCCGCCGCCGACAACGACGCGGTGATGGCGCAATGGGCAGGTCTCGGCTACTACGCCCGCGCGCGCAACCTGCACGCCGCCGCCAAGCGCTGCGTGGAACTGCACGGCGGCGAGCTGCCGCGCGATTTCGAGGCCCTGCATGCGCTGCCCGGCATCGGCCGCAGCACCGCCGGCGCGATCCTCAGCCAGGCCTGGAACGACCGTTTCCCGATCCTCGACGGCAACGTCAAGCGCGTGCTGACCCGCTACCACGGCATCGCCGGCTACCCCGGCCTGCCAGCGGTGGAAAAGCCGCTGTGGGCGCTCGCGCACGCCCACGTGGCCGCCGTGCCGGACGGACGCATGGCCGACTACACCCAGGCGCAGATGGACTTCGGCGCCACCCTGTGCACCCGCGCCAACCCGGCCTGCGTGCTGTGCCCGTTGCAGGACGACTGCGTAGCGCGCCGCGACGGCCTGGTCGAGGCGCTGCCCACGCCCAAGCCGGGCAAGACCCTGCCCGAGCGCGAGGCGCTGGCGCTGCTGCTGGAGAACGCCGCCGGCGAACTGCTGCTGCAGCGGCGTCCGCCGACCGGCATCTGGGCCTCGCTGTGGACCCTGCCGCAGGCCGACACCGACAGCGAGCTGCGCGCCTGGTACGCACGCTGGATGCGCGGGCGCGCCTACGACGACGCCGAAGCGCTGCCGCCGATCGTGCACACCTTCAGCCATTACCGCCTGCACCTGCAGCCACTGCGCCTGCGCAAGGTCGCCATGGGCGATGCGCTGGGCGACAATGACGACCTGCGCTGGGTGGCGCGCGCCGACCTGTCGACGCTGGGCCTGCCCGCACCGATCCGCAAACTGCTCGACGGCCTCTAGCGCGCCAGCGCGCGCCGCCGTACGCACCGCCAGGAATTGACATGTCCCGCACCGTCTTCTGCCAGTACCAGCAACGCGACGCCGAAGGGCTCGATTACGTGCCCTATCCCGGCGAGCTCGGCAAGCGCGTGTTCGCGCACATCGGCAAGGCCGGCTGGCAGGCCTGGCTGGCGCACCAGACCATGCTGATCAACGAGAACCGGCTGTCGCCGCGCGATCCCAAGCACCGCGCGTTCCTGGAAGCGGAACTGGAGAAGTTCCTGTTCCAGGGCGGCGCCGACAAGCCCGACGGCTACGTGGCGCCCGACCAGGCCTCCTGAGCACCACCGCGTCGTCGCGTCACTCCCACGCACCGACGCTCAGACACTGCCAAGCGCCTGCGTTCGTCGCACCTCACCCGATCTCGTAAGAGCGGCTTCAGCCGTGACAGGGCCTTACAGGTAACACCCGTTGCCGCTGAAGCCGCTCCTACGAAAGCCACGCCGGCGGCCGCAGCGGCATCACGCGTGCTCGCTGCGCGCGGACGCGCCGCTCACTCCTCCGCCCAGCGCTGCGGACCATCGCCGTGCGCGGCCAGGGTGTCGGCCGGGTTGCTGAGCCGGCAGCGGCGCAGCGACAGGCAGCCGCAGCCGATGCAGTCGGTGAGCTGGTGGCGCAGGCGGGTCAGCTGCAGGATGCGCGCGTCAAGTTCCTCGCGCCACACCGCCGACATCCGGGCCCACTCGGCGCGGGTGGGCGTGCGCGCGTCGGGCAACTGCGCGAAGGCGGCCTTGACGCTGTCCAGCGGCACGCCGACGCGTTGCGCCACGCGGATCACCGCAAGCCGGCGCAGCACGTCGCGCGTGTAGCGGCGCTGGTTGCCGGCGGTACGCATGCTGCGGATCAGGCCCTTGCTCTCGTAGAAATGCAGCGCCGACACGGCCACTCCGCTGCGCGCGGCGACCTGTCCGACGCTCAGTTCCTCCTGCATCGCTTGACCTCGAGTCCGGTTGAGGTTGCATGCTGCACGGGCTGCACGCGCCCACGCAAGTCGCCGCCGGCAGACGTCCACCCTTTTTCCCTGGTTCGCCGATGCAAGACCACGCCACCACCGCCACTGCTCCACCCGACCCTGCCGCTGCCGGCTCCGTGCTGGCGCCGGCCTACCGCGCCACCACCATCGGCATGGTCGCGCTGGTGTCGCTGATCGCTTTCGAGGCGCTGGCGGTGGCCGCGGCGATGCCGACCGTGGCCCGCGAACTGGACGGCCTGCGGCTGTACGCGCTGGCCTTCGGCGGGACCCTGGCTACCAGCGTGATCGGCATGACCGTGGCCGGGCGCTGGAGCGACCTGCACGGGCCGGCGACGCCGCTATGGACCGGCCTGGCCTGCTTCGTCTGCGGCCTATTGCTGGCCGGCTTCGCCCCGTCGATGGGATTTCTGCTGGCCGGCCGGCTGGTGCAGGGCCTGGGCGCCGGCGCGATCTCGGTCGTGCTGTACGTGCTGGTCGCGCGGCTGTATCCGCAGGCGATCCGCCCGCGCATGTTCGCCGCGTTCTCCGCCGGCTGGGTGGTGCCGTCGCTGATCGGACCCAGCATCAGCGGGCTGATCGTCGAGCACGTCGGCTGGCGTTGGGTGTTCCTGGCGGTACCGCTGCTGGCGCTGCCGGCGGCGGCGCTGCTGTGGCCGGCGCTGCGGCGCCTGCCGCCCGCCGCGAGCGCGGACGGCGCCAGCGGCGCGGCGCGGCGGTGGTCGCTGGGCGCCGCGGCCGGCGTCTGCCTGCTGTACCTGGGCGGCCAACAGCGTGGGCTGTGGGCGGCGCTGCTGCTGCCGTCGGCGCTGGCGCTGTTGGCGCTGTGCACCTGGCGGCTGCTGCCGGCCGGCACCCTGCGCGCCGCGCGCGGCCTGCCCAGCGTGATCGCGCTGCGCGGCATCGCCGGCTCGGCGTTCTTCGGCTGCGAGGCGTTCCTGCCGCTGCTGCTGTCGCGCGAGCGCGGGCTGTCGCCGGTGTGGGCCGGCGTGGCGCTGAGCGCCGGCGCGCTGGGCTGGTTCGCCGGTTCCTGGTACCAGGGCCACTACGGCCGCGATGCCACCCGCCTGCGGCGGCTGCGGCTGGGCTGCACGCTGATGGCGCTGGGCATCGCGACCACGACGCTGGCGCTGCTGCCGGCAGTGCCGGCAGCGCTGGCGATCGGCGGCTGGACCGCGACCGGCCTGGGCATGGGCCTGATCTACCCGACCCTGGCGGTGCTGACCCTGACCCTGTCGCCGCCGGCGCGGCAGGGCCGCAACAGTTCGGCGCTGCAGTTGAGCGAGGCGATCGCGGTGGCGACCACGCTGGCGGTCGGCGGCTCGCTGTTCGCCGCGCTGCTGGCGTACTCGGCCGCCGCTGCATACCTGTCGACCTTCGCCGTTGCCGCGCTGATGGCCTTGCTCGGCCTGGGCATCGCCGGCCGTACCCAGCCGGCGCCTGGCTAACGGAATCGTCGCGTCCGGCGCCCGCCGCGGCGTGGTGGCGCGCGCCACAAGCAGGATCGAGGAAGAGCGATCCGTTCGCGGAGCGATGCCGCGGCGACGCACGGACGTCGCGCCGGTTCGGCTCTTGGCCTGGAGGGCCCGCCCTAGCGCGCGCCCACGCCCCTGGCCCAGGCCTGGACGATGTCGGCGATGGCACGCACGCCGTCGGTGAGGGCCGCCGGCCCCGGCTGCAGGATCAGCGGCGACTTGATCTCGAACAGTTGCCCGTCGCGCACGGCCGGCATCGCCGACCAGCCAGGCCGCGCGGCGACGCGCTCGGGACGGAAGCGTTTACCGCACCATGAGCCGAGGATGATGTCCGGCGCACGCCGCACCACCTCGTCGCCGTTGGCCAGGATCCGCGCCTTGGCCAGCGGCTGCACCGACAGTTCCGGGAACACGTCGTCGCCGCCGGCGATGCCCACCAGTTCGGCCACCCAGCGGATCCCGGTGATGATGGGCTCGTCCCATTCCTCCAGGTACACCCGCGGCCGCCGCGGCAAGCTGGCGGCCTGCGCGGCGATGGCATCGAGGCCGCGCTGCAGTTCGTCGGCGTAGGCATTGGCGCGTGGCCCGGCGCCGACCAGCGCGCCGAGCCGGCGGATGTAGTCGAGGATGCCGTCGACGCTGCGATGGTTGGCGATCCACACTTCCACGCCGTGCCGTACCAGTTCGGCGGCGATGTCGGCCTGGATGTCGGAGAAGCCGATGGCGAGGTCCGGCTGCAGCTTGAGGATCTCGCCGATCTTGGCGCTGGTGAAGGCGCTGACCTTCGGCTTGTCGCGGCGCGCCTGCGGCGGGCGCACGGTGAAGCCGCTGATGCCGACGATGCGCTGCTGTTCGCCGAGCGCGTACAGCGTCTCGGTCGGCTCTTCGGTCAGGCAGACGATGCGCTGCGGGCCCACGCTCAGTGCGCCCCGCCCGAGCACGCGCGCACCGCGGCGGCGGTGCCGCGGCAGACCGGGCCGGCGCCGCTCACGGGAACAGCATCCGCTTGCTCCAATGGCCGGCGGCGTCGGCCTCGTAGCGCCAGCGCTCGTGCAGGCGGTACTTGGCGCCGTACCAGAACTCGAAACTGCGCGGCACCACGCGAAACCCGCCCCAGCCGTCCGGGCGCGGCACCTCGCGACCCTCGAAGGTGGCCTCGGCCTTGGCCACGCGTTCCTCGAATTCCTCGCGCGAGGCCAAGGTGCGCGACTGCGCCGAGGCCCAGGCGCCGATCTGGCTCATGCGCGGGCGCGAGGCGAAATAGGCATCGGCCTCGGCCGCGGCGACCAGTTGCACCTCGCCGTCGATGCGCACCTGCACCCCGTCCTCGCGCATGCGCCGCCACAGGAACAGCAGCGAGGCCTGCGGATTGGCCTGCAGCTCGCGGCCCTTCTGGCTGTCCAGATGGGTGTAGAACACGAAGCCGCGCGCGTCGTAGGCCTTCAGCAGCACCACCCGCGACGAGGGGCGCGCCTCCAGCGTGGCCGAGGACACGACCATGGCGTTGTATTCGGCCTCGTCGCTGGTGCGCGCCTCGGCGAACAGGTCGGCGAACGTGGACAAGGCTTCGGCGTAGAGATCGGGCATGGCGACAGGCACTCGGCGGACGATGCGCCATTGTCGCGCCATGCACCGCGCGACGCACGCTTCGCCGCGCGAGGCCCCGCGCCCGCGCCCGCGCGGCGCGCGGGGCGGCGTCGGTCTCTGCTAGCATCGGCGGATGAATCCCGCCCCCAACCTGGTGCTGGTCGGCCCGATGGGCGCCGGCAAGAGCGTCATCGGTCGCCGCCTGGCCGAACGCTTCGGCCTGGTCTTCGTCGACAGCGACCAGACCATCGTCGAGCGCACCGGCGCCAGCATCGCCTCGCTGTTCGAGCACGCCGGCGAAGCCGGCTTCCGCGAACACGAGCGTGCGGTGCTGGAAAGCATCCTGAGCACCCCCGGCCACCTGATCTCCACCGGCGGCGGCGCCGTGCTCAATGCCGACAGCCGCCGCGAGATGCGCGAGCACGGCTTCGTGGTGTACCTGCGGGTGGGCGTGGCCGCGCAACTGCAGCGCCTGCACCGCGACCGCAGCCGTCCGCTGCTGCAGCGCGGCGACCGCGAACAGGTGCTGCGCGACCTGCACGCGGTGCGCGAACCGCTGTACCGCGAGGTCGCCGACCTGATCCTGGACACCGACCACCTCACCCCGGCCGAGGCCACCGCGCAGCTGGTCGTGCGCCTGGCCGCGTCGTGGAAACTTCCGGAACCCACTGCATGACCGCAGCATCGCGCACGGTCGAGGTCGCTGGCGACCCGGCCTACACCATCCACATCGGCCCCGGCCTGCTCGACGACGGCGCCGCCCTAGCCGCGCACGTGCGCGGCCGCCATGTGCTGCTGCTCAGCGACAGCCAGGTGGCGCCGCTGTATGCCGCGCAGGTTCGCAGCGCGCTGCTGGCGGCACGCCCGGAACTGCAGATCGGCGACTTCGTGATCCCCGCCGGCGAGGCCTCCAAGACCCTGGACCACTTCGCCGCGGCGATCGCCGCGCTGGCCGCCCTGGGCGCCACCCGCGACGCCTGCGTGCTGGCGCTGGGCGGCGGCGTGGTCGGCGACCTGGCCGGCTTCGCCGCCGCCTGCTGGATGCGCGGCGTGGACTGCGTGCAACTGCCGACCACGCTGCTGGCGATGGTCGACTCCTCGGTCGGCGGCAAGACTGCGGTGGACATCCCGCAGGGCAAGAACCTGGTCGGCGCCTTCCATCCGCCGCGCGCGGTGCTGGCGGACACCGCCACGCTGCGCAGCCTGCCGCCGCGCGAACTGCGCGCCGGGCTGGCCGAGGTGATCAAGTACGGCGCCATCCGCGACCCGCTGTTCTTCGAATGGCTGCATGCCGAACGCCGCGCGCTGCTGGCCGGCGAGCCGGCGGCGCTGGCGCAGGCGATCGCGCGCAGCTGCGAGCACAAGGCCGAGATCGTCGCCCGCGATCCGCTGGAAAAGGGCGAGCGCGCCCTGCTCAACCTCGGCCACACCTTCGGCCACGCCATCGAGACCGAACAGGGCTACGGCGCCCCGGACAACGCCAACCTCAACCACGGCGAAGCGGTGGCGGTGGGCATGGTGCTGGCCGCCGAGCTGTCGGCGCGACTGGGCATGGCCAGCGCGCAGGACACGGAGAAACTGCGCGCGCTGCTGCAGGACTTCGGCCTGCCGACCGCGCTGCCGGCCGGGCTGGCACCGGAGGCGCTGCTGGCGCGCATGCGCCTGGACAAGAAGAACCTGGCCGGACGCCTGCGATTGGTACTGTGGCGCGGCATCGGCCACGCCGAGATCGTGCCCGACGTGGACGAGGCGCAGGTGCTGGCGGTGCTGGCCGCCGGCTGAAACACGGGCGCGCCAAGCGACCGGCCGCTGTTGTTCTCCGCAGCGGCACTCGCGCACCGGTCCATGCGGCTGCGCGGGCTCAGCGCGTCCCGGGCTCCAGCGACGCGTCCCCGCCCAGGGTGCGATACAGCGTCACCCGATTGGTGGCCGCGGTCAGTTCCACCGCGACCAGACTGCGCTGCGCGGCGTAGTAGCTGCGCTGCGCATCCAGGTTGGACAGCGCGCTCTCAACGCCCTCGCGGTAGCGCTGCGCGCTGGCGTCGTAGGTGTTGGCGGCATCGGCGAGGAGCGCGCGCTGCGCCTGCACCTGCGCGTCGATGGTGCCGCGCCGGGCCAGGGCATCGGCCACTTCGCCGAAGGCGGTCTGCACGGTCTTTTCGTAACCGGCCACCGCGGCATCGCGCTGCGCCTCGGTGTAGCGCACGTTGGCGCGCGCCGCGCCGCCATCGAACACCGTGTAGGCGACGCCGGCACCCACCGACGCGGTGCGCGCATCATGGGTGAACAGCTGCGACAGCGCGGTGCTGGTCAGGCCCAGCAGACCGCTCAGGCTGATGCTGGGAAACAGCGCCGCGCGCGCCGCACCGATCTGGGCGTTGACCGCACGCAGTTCGTATTCGGCCTGCACCACGTCGGGCCGACGCAGCAGCACGCTGGTGTCCAGGCCGGTCGGCGGATCGCCGATGCTGGCCGCGACCTCCTCGATCGAACCCGGCAACAGTGCCGGATCGACCGGAGCGCCCACCAGCAACTGCAGCGCATTGACGTCCTGCGCCAGCGCCGTGGTCTGCGCGGCCAGGTCGGCCTGCGCGGCATGCAGCACCTGGTTGGCCTGGTCCAGGTCCGAGTGCGGCACAATGCCGCCATCCACTCGCTGTGCGGTCAGCGCCACGCTTGTGCCGGCGCTGCGCACGGTGTCCTGCGCGAGCGTCAGCAGGCTGCGATCGCTGGCATAGGTCAGCCAGGTCGTGGCGATGTCGCCGACCAGGGTCAGGCGCGTGGCCCGGGCCGCGGCTTCCTGTTCCAGGTAGCGCTGCTGCGCGGCCGCGCTCAGCGCGTGCAGACGGCCGAACAGATCCAGTTCGAACGCGGTGACGCCCAGGCCCAGGTCGTAACTGCTGGCATAGCCCGCCGCCGGTGCGGCCGCTGCGTTGCCGCCCTGGGTCGTGTCGTTGCCCGGCGCCGCGCCCTTGCCGCGATAGGAGCGCGTATAGGTCGCGCTGGTCCCCACCTCCGGCAGTAGGGCCGCGCGCTGGATCCGGTACTGCGCCCGTGCCTGAGCGATATCGGCGAGCGCGATCCGCAGGTCGCGGTTGTGGTCCAGCGCCTGCGCGATCAGCGCCTGCAGCCGCGGGTCGGCGAACACCTGCCGGTAACTCAGCGACGGCAGCGTGGCCTCGTGCTGCGCCAGGTAGGCATCGCCCACCGGCCACGACGGCGGGATCGGTGCGGCGGGACGCACGTAGGCCGGGGTCAGGCTGCACGCCGACAGCAGACACGCGGCGCCAAGCGCGAGCGCGCGCATCAGGCCGGCTCCGGCAGCGTCGGCGCCGACGGCGGCGCGGCGCCGTTGCGACGTGCGCGGCGGCGCGCCAGCCACTCGGCCATCGCGATGTGGAAGGCCGGGGTCAGATACAGGGTCAGCGCCTGCGAGAACAGCAGGCCGCCGACCACGGCGATGCCGAGCGGGCGCCGCGCCTCGGCGCCGGCGCCGAAACCCAGAGCGATCGGCAGCGAGCCCAGCACCGCCGCCAGGGTGGTCATCATGATCGGGCGGAAGCGCACCGTGGCCGCTTCCAGCATCGCCGCGCGCGGCTGCTGCCAGCGCGCATCGCCCGAGCGCTCCAGGTCCAGCGCGTAGTCCACCATCATGATGCCGTTCTTCTTGACCAGCCCGACCAGCAGGATCAGGCCGACGAAGCTGAAGAGATTGAGCTCCTGACGGAACAGCACCAGCATGAGGATGGCGCCGAACCCGGCCAGCGGCAGCGAGGTCAGGATGGTGATCGGGTGCAGCGCGTTTTCGTACAGGATCGCCAGCACGCCATAGATCAGCAGCACGGTGATCAGCAGCAGCATCGGCAGCGTCTTCATCGAATTCTCGAAGGCCTGCGCCGAGCCGGCGAACTGGCCGCTGATGGCGCGGGCGTCGTCCTTGCCCAGGGTATGCGCCATCAGGTTGCCGATGCCGGCGGCGGCCTCGCCGAGCGACACGCCCGGCGCCAGGTTCATCGACAGGGTCACCGCCGGCAGGCCGGCGTAATGGTTGATCGCCACCGGCCCCACGCCCATGCGCACGTCGGCCACCGCGCGCAGCGGCACCATCGGGCCGCCGGCCGCGGTCAGCACCGCGCTGGTGCCGGAACTGCTGTTGGAGGTCTGCGTGCCGATCGCGGTGATGCCTGGGTTCTGGTTGCCGTTGAACGACAGCGCATCCAGGCCATTGAGGTCGGCCTGCGCCGCGGGGTCGACCTGCAGCAGCACTTCGTACTGATCGGTGTCGCCGTAGATGGTGCTGATCTTGCGACCGCCGTAGGCGCTGGCCAGGGTGTCCTGCAGGCCGGCGGCGGTGACGCCCAGCGCGGCGGCCTGCTCGCGGTGCAGCACCACCTCGATCTCCGGATTCTTGAGCTGCAGGTCGCTCTGCGGATCCTGCACATCGCGCAGTTGCCGCAGGCGCTGCAGGATGGTGTCGGACTGGGCGTACAGCGCCTTCTGGTCGGTGGACTGCAGCACGTACTGCAGCGATCCGTTCGAGGCCGTCGGCCCCATGTCGATCGCCGGCGGATTGCGCATGTTGAGGGTGATGCCCTGGATCGCGGCGACCTGCTTGCGCACGTCCTGGATCACCTCCTCCGCGCTGCCGCTGCGCTCGGACAGCGGCTTGAGCCCGATCAGCAGGCGCCCGCTGTTGCTGAGCGAATTGTCCGAGCCGATCACCGACTCCACGTTGGCCACGTTGGGATTGCGCTGGATGATCTTCACCACCGCCGCCTGCTTGGCCACGAAGTCGGCGAAGGCGGTGCCCTCGGGCACGCGGGTGTCGCCGTCGATCTTTCCCGAATCCACCTGCGGAATGAAGCCCTTCTCGACCATGGCGTAGACGCCGGCGGTGCCGACCAGGGTGGCCACGCCGATGACGCACATCAGGCCGATGCGCTCGGTCGCCCAGGCCAGCGAGCGCGCGTAGCCGCGCTGGCTGGCGTCGACCAGCCGATCGAAGCGCTCGAACACCCAGCCCGTGCTCTTCTTCGGATCGAGCCAACGGCTGGCGAGCATCGGCGTGAGGGTCAGCGAGACGATGCCGGACAGGATCACCGCAATCGCGATCACCATGCCGAACTCGGAGAACAACCGCCCCACCAGTCCGCCCATGAACACGATCGGCAGGAACACCGCCGACAGCGACACCGTCATCGACAGCACGGTGAAGCCGATCTCGCGCGAGGCGGCGATGGCCGCATCCATGCGACTGGCGCCCTGCTCGGCGTGGCGGACGATGTTCTCGATCACCACGATGGCGTCGTCGACCACGAAACCGACCGACAGGGTCAGCGCCAACATCGAGACGTTGTCCAGGCTGAAGTGCAGCAGGCGCATCACCGCGAAGGTGCCGATCAGCGAGGTCGGCAGCACCAGCGCCACGATCAGGGTCGCCATCCAGCTGCGCAGGAACAGCAGGATCACCACGATCACCAGCACCAGCGAGCCGACCAAGGTCCACTCCACATCCTCCACCGAGGCGCCGATGTAGTCGCCGCGGTCGTAGAGCACGTCGAGCTGGGCGTCGCCGGGCAACTGCGCGCGGATCCCCGGCAGCGCCGCCTGGATGCCCTGGGTCACCGACAGCGTGTTGGCGCCCGGCTGGCGGTGGATGTTGATCTCGATCGCGCGCTGGCCGTTGAGCGAGGCGGCGGTCTGCAGGTTCTCGACGCTGTCCTCGGCATGGCCGACGTCGCGCAGGCGCACCGGCGCACCGTCCGCATAGCTCAGCACCATGGCGTCGAAATCGGCCGCGCGCTTGAGCTGGCCGTCGGCGCGCACAGTGTAGGACCGCGCGCGCCCCATCAGCGTGCCGGCCGGCGCATTGCTGTTGCCCGCCTGCACCGCCGACACCACCTGGTCGAAGCCCAGGTGGCGGGCGGCGAGCAGGTGCGGATTGACGAACAGGCGTACCGCGTACTTCTGCGCGCCGTTGACATCGATCTGGCCGGCGCCCGGCACCGAGGCCAGGCGCAACGCCACGCGGTCCTTGGCGAACTGGTTGAGCAGCGGCAGCGCGATGGTCTTCGAGCGCAGGATCAGGTGCATGATCGGCGCGGCGCTGGGATCCTCCTTCTGGATCTGCGCCGGATTGATCTCGCGCGGCAGCAGGCCGGCCGCCTGCGACACCGCGTTCTGCACGTCCTGCGCGGCGGCATCGACATTGCGGCTCAACGCGAACTGCAACACGATGCGGGTACTGCCGACGCTGCTGGTCGAACTCATCGTGTCCAGCCCGGGCAGGCCGCTGAACTGGCGCTCCAGCGGCGTCGCCACCGCCGCCGCCATGGTCTCGGGATTGGCGCCGGGCAGCGACATGTTGACGGTGATGGTCGGGAAGCTGACGTCAGGCAGCTCGCTGACCGGCAGCGCGAAGTAGGCCATGCCGCCGGCCAGCACCAGCGCGATCATCAGCACCGAGGTCATCACCGCGCGGCGGATGAACAGCGCCGACAGGTTCACGCAGGCCGTCCGGTCGCCGCCGCGGTCGGCGTGGCGTGCGGGTTGCCGGATTGCACCGCGGTGCCGTCGCGCAGTTCGTTGGGCACGGTGAGGATGACGCGATCACCCGCGCGCAGGCCCTTGGCGATTACCGCCTGCCCGTCGACCATCCGCGCCACGGTCAGCGGCCGCGACACGGCATGGCCCTCGACCACGCAGTACACGTACGGCCCCTGCTGTCCATGCTGCAAGGCGCTCTCGGGCACCGACAGCGCCTGCGGGTCCTCTGCCAGGATCACCCGCACGGTGACGAACTGCCCCGGCCACAACGTGGCGCCGGCGTTGGCGAAGCGTGCGCGCAGCTCCAGCGTGCCGCTGCTGGTGTCGAAGGCGTTGTCGAGGAACGCCACCTCGCCGCGCTCGAGCAGCGTGCCGCTCACCGCATCCAGCGCCAGCACCGGCAGCCCCAGGCCCTCGTGCCCCAGCGGCGCGGCGCGCACCGCATCGACCTGCACATGCGCCAGCGCGAAGCGCACCTCGATCGGCGTGCTGACGTTGAGCGTGACCAGCGCGGTGCTGGACCCGCTGGACACTAGGTTGCCCGGCTTGACCGCGATGGCGCCGGCGCGGCCGTCGATGGGCGCGCGGACCTGGGTGTAGGCCAGCGACAGCTGCGTCTGCTCGACCTGCGCCTGGTCGGCGGCGACGGTGCCGCGCAATGAACGCAGCGTGTCGGCCGCGGTGGTGTAGGTCTTGGGATCGACCGCGCCGGTCCTGGACAGCTTGGCGTAGCGCGCCTCGGTATCGGCCGCATCCGCCGCCAGCGCCTGGTCGCGGGCAAGCGTGGCGCGCGCCTGCGCCAACGCCGCCCGCAGCGGACGCGGATCGATGGTGAACAGCAGTTGCCCGGCGTGGACCTGCTCGCCGTCATGGATCAGCACCGACTGCAGCACCCCGTCGGCCTGCGCGCGCACCTCCACGGTCTGCGGCGACAACAGGGTGCCGGAGGTCTCGATGATGTCCGGCACCCGGTGCGGCGCGACGGTCATGGTCTGCACGCGCAAGGGCTCGGGCGCCGGCGCGGGCTGCTGACGGTGTGCGTGCCAAACCCAGCCGCCGAGGATCAGCAGGCACAGCACCGCCAATCCGGCGCAGACAGTGACCCGACCCAGGCCGCGCGCCCTGCGTGGCGTTTGATAAGCGCTCGCGCGACGGCGTGGCGCGCGCAACGACATGACATCGTCGGAAATGGCAGCAGGCCGCGCGGGATCCCGTCCCGCGCCGATGTTTGGGTGCTGCCCAGGGAACCGCCCATCGCTCTGGCTTCGCATGCCGGCCGCGTCCGCACTCGTGGTGATTGGCGATGCCGTGACACCAGGATCTCTGTGCGCACGCAGCGGCATAGCCTGTTCCAATGACGCCAGATCGCCAGTGATGGCTCCGTGATAGAACGCACATCAGAACGCGCAGCGTGCGTCGCCCTTTACACGCGGCATCGACGGCGGCACGTCCCGGGCGCCATCGAAGCCCCCGCCGGTCAGGAGCGGATCCCGAACGCTCACGGACTGCCGTCGCGCTCCACCACCAGCACCCGCGTCGGCCCCTGCGGGTGCGCCACGTGCTCGGTGCCTTCCGGCGCATGGAACACGTCGCCGGCCTGCAGCAGCGCCGCCTGCTCGATGCCCTGCACGCGCCAGCGCATCTGCACCTGCCCATCCAGCACCACGAATACTTCCGCCCCGTCGTTGACGTGCCAAACGTACGATTGGTCGGTCCAATGGATGCGCACGCCGATCCCGTCCAGCAGCGCCACCGGCAGCGCCTCCCAGGCGCGGCTGCCGGTGAACTCGCGCGCACGCAGCACCCGCGGCATGCCGCTCATGCCAGGTCCCGCGCGCGGCGGTTGGACTGCAGCACGTTGTCGCGCGGCAGCGGCTGCCCTGCCTGCACCGCCGCGATCCACTGCGCGGTGTCGGCGACCGCGGCGAAGTTGCTGTGGAACACCACCCCGAACACCCGGTGGATCTCCTCGGCGCTGGCCTGGCCGGCGGCGTTGGCATACGGCAGCGCGCCGCTGGCGTCGCCCAGCACTTCCACCGCCAGCCCGCGGTGGAAGGCGTCGTACACGGTGGAGGCGTTGCAGTTGTGGGTCATGTAGCCGGCCACGGTCAGCGTGTCGATCGCGTGCTGCTGCAGCCAGGCGGCCAGGTCGGTGTCGGCGAACACGCTCGGCCGGGTCTTGCGCAGCAAACGCGCATGCGGCCGCGCGGCGACCTGCGGGTGCAGCGCCCAACCGGCGCTGCCGTCGGCGAACACCGGCGCCTGCGCCGGCGCGGTGTGCTGCACCACCAGCACCGGGACGCCGTGCGCCTGCGCCGCGTCCATGGCCTGCAGGATGTTGGGCAACGACTGCGCCACCGGCGGATGCGCAATGGGCAGTGCGCCGTCGAAGTACTCGTTCTGGACGTCGATGACCAACAGGGCGCGGCGGGGAGAGGACATGGGCGACTCCGGCAATAGGGTAGCCAGTGTCGGCGGCCGTCCCCGCGCCGACGAGTGGCCCGAAACACCGTTTTCGCTAAAATCGGGCCATGTCGCCGCATCGCATCGCCGTGGTCGCCTTCGACCGCATCAGCCCCTTCCACCTGGCGGTGCCCTGCCAGGTGTTCGAAGCGCGGCCGGACACCGACCTGCCGGCCTTCGACCTGCGGGTCTGTGCGGCCGACCCAGGCCCGCTGTGCACCGATGCCGGCTTCGCCATCCAGGTGCAGCACGGCCTGGAGGCGCTGGAGGACGCCGACACGGTGATCGTGCCGTCCTGGCGCGATGCCGCCGAACCGGCACCTGCGGCGCTGTGCCAGGCGCTGCGCCGCGCCCACGCCGCCGGCGCGCAGGTGGTGGGCCTGTGCCTGGGCACCTTCGTGCTGGCCGACGCCGGCCTGCTCGACGGCCGCCCCGCCACCACCCACTGGGCGGCGCTGGCGCGCTTCGCGCAGCGCCATCCGCAGGTGCGGCTGCAGCCGGACGTGCTGTACGTGGACGACGGCGACGTGCTGACCTCGGCCGGCACCGTCGCCGGCATCGACTGCTGCCTGCACCTGGTGCGGCGCCGCCACGGCGCCGACGTCGCCAACCGCATCGCCCGGCGCCTGGTGGTGGCGCCGCACCGCCAGGGCGGGCAGGCGCAGTACATCGAACAGCCGCTGCCGGCCAGCCGCCGCGACGCCCAGTTGGGCCCGACCCTGGACTGGATGCTGCAGCGCCTGGACCAGCCGCAACGGCTGGACGCGCTGGCCGCGCACGCGCGGATGAGCCGGCGCAGCTTCACCCGGCAGTTCCGCCAGGTGACCGGGACCACCGTGGTGCAGTGGCTGGCGCACCAGCGCCTGGTCCGCGCCCAGCAACTGCTGGAGCGCACCGACCTGCCGCTGGAGCGCATCGCCGCCGACTGCGGCTTCGGCAGCGCCGGCGCGCTGCGCCTGCAGTTCACGCGCGACCTGGGGTTGCCGCCGTCGGCGTATCGCCGCGGCTTCCGTGCCGGCTGAGCGGCCGCTGCGTTCCACCGACCGGGCCACGTCGCCTGCACCGGCACCCGCTACAATCGGCGCATGCGCGTCTTCCTCCAGCAACGCCCCGACGGCAACGAGCCGCCACGCTACCTGCAGCTGACCCTGCAGCCGGACCTGCTCGGCGGCTGGGAGCTGTTGCGCGAGAGCGGCCAGATCGGCGGCCGTGCGCAGCTGCGGCGCGAGCTCTACCTGCAGCAGGAAGACGCCAACGCCGCCTTCGAGAAAGCCCGCGACGCCCAGCTCAAGCGCGGCTTCCAGGTCATGTTCACCCGTGGCGCCGACGCGCCGCGCTAAGGAATCCCCCATGCTCAAGAACGACCGCCTGCTGCGCGCGCTGCGCCGCGAGCCCGTGGACCAGACCCCCGTGTGGCTGATGCGCCAGGCCGGGCGCTACCTGCCCGAGTACCGCGCCACCCGTGCCCGCGCCGGCAGCTTCCTGGCCATGGCCAAGACCCCGGAGCTGGCCTGCGAAGTGACCCTGCAGCCGCTGGCGCGGTTCCCGCTGGACGCGGCGATCCTGTTCTCGGACATCCTCACCATTCCCGATGCGATGGGCCTGGAGCTGTACTTCGTCGAAGGCGAAGGCCCAAAGTTCCGTCATCCGGTGCGCGACGCTGCGGCGATCGCCCGGCTCGGCGTGCCGGACATGGAAACCGAGCTGCGCTACGTGATGGACGCGGTGCGGGTGATCCGCCGCGAACTGGACGGCAGCGTCCCGCTGATCGGCTTCTCCGGCAGCCCCTGGACCCTGGCCTGCTACATGGTCGAGGGCGGCGGCAGCGACAACTACGCGCGGATCAAGGCGCTGGCGCTGAACGACCCCGCGGCGCTGCACCAGCTGCTGTCGGTCAACACCGACGCGGTGATCGCCTACTTGGCGGCGCAGCGCGCGGCGGGCGCGCAGGCGCTGCAGGTGTTCGACACCTGGGGCGGCGTGCTGAGCCCGGCGATGTACCGCGAGTTCTCCCTGCCCTACCTGCAGCGCATCGCCCGCGAACTGACGCGCGGCGACGGCGCCGAGCGCACCCCGCTGATCCTGTTCGGCAAGGGCAACGCGCCCTACCTGGAAGAGCTCGCGGCCTCCGGTGCCGAAGGCGTGGGCGTGGACTGGACCATCGACCTGGCCGACGCCGCGCGCCGCACCGGCGGCCGCGTCGCCCTGCAGGGCAACCTCGACCCGGCGATGCTGTACGGCGCGCCGGAGGCGATCGACCGCGAAGTGCAGCGCGTGCTGCGCAGCTATGCCGACGGCAACGGCGGCTCGCTGGACGGCCATGTGTTCAATCTCGGCCATGGGCTGTCGCCGGACATGCAGCCGGAGCATGTCGGGGCATTGGTGGCGGCGGTGCAGCGGCATAGTCGGCGCGCTTAAGAGCCGGGATTGGGGATTGGGGAGTCGGGATGCACAGCTGGCGATCGGCGTGCGCTCGATCTCCTGCGTAGGAGCGGCTGCAAGGCGCCGTCCACCCATGCATCGAAAACGCTGATCGCTGAGCGCGCGCTGCATCGCTAGCACGCAACGCGCGCAACTGCACGACACGGCGACGCGATCTGCGCGATCCTATCGCCCCCTCGCGTCGCCCTGCGTGCCGATGTCCGCGCCCTCCTCCGATCCGATCGCCGTTCCCAACGCGCGCAGTTTCCGTCCGCTGCTGTGGCTGGTCTCGCTGGCCATCTTCATGCAGATGCTGGATGCGACCATCGTCAACACCGCGTTGCCGGCGATGGCGCGCAGCCTGGGCGAGAGCCCCTTGCAGATGCAGTCGGTGGTGTTCAGCTACGCGCTGGCGGTGGCGATGTTCATTCCCGCCTCCGGCTGGATCGCCGACCGCTACGGCACCCGCCGCACCTTCCTGGCCGCGATCGTGCTGTTCACCCTCGGCTCGCTGCTGTGCGCGGCGGCGCCGCGGCTGCCGTATCTGGTGGCCGCGCGGGTGCTGCAGGGGATCGGCGGCGCGATGCTGCTGCCGGTGGGCCGGCTGGCGGTGATGCGCTCGGTGTCGCGCGCGCAGTTCCTCAGCGCGATGAGCTTCATCGCCATCCCGGCGCTGATCGGGCCGCTGGTCGGGCCGACCCTGGGCGGCTGGCTGGTGCAGGTGGCGTCCTGGCACTGGGTATTCCTGATCAACCTGCCGATCGGCGCGATCGGCTTCGCCGCCGCGCTGAAGATCATGCCGGACTTCTACGGTGAGCAGCGCACCCGCTTCGACCTGATCGGCTACGCGATGCTGGCCTTCGGCATGGTCGCGCTGTCGCTGGCGCTGGACGGCATCTCCGAGCTCGGCCTGCGCCACGCCTTCGTGATGCTGCTGGCGATCGCCGGGCTGGCGGCGCTGATCGGCTACTGGTTGCACGCGGCCAACGCGGCGGCGCCGCTGTTCCCGCTGCACCTGTTCAAGGTCGCCAGCTTCCGCATCGGCATCCTCGGCAACCTGTTCTCGCGCGTGGGCAGCGGCAGCATGCCGTTCCTGATCCCGCTGCTGTTGCAGGTGGGCCTGGGCATGAGCCCGATGAACGCCGGGCTGATGATGATCCCGGTGGCGCTGGCCGGCATGGCCTCCAAGCGCGCGGCGGTGAAGCTGGTGGAGCGCTTCGGCTACCGGCGCGTGCTGATGACCAACACCGTGCTGGTCGGCACCGCGATGGCCAGCTTCCTGCTGTTCGACGCCGGCCAGCCGCTGGGCTGGCGGCTGCTGCAGCTCGCCCTGTTCGGTGCGGTCAACTCGCTGCAGTTCACCGTCATGAACACGGTGACGCTGCGCGACCTGGACCGCGACCAGGCCAGCGCCGGCAACAGCCTGCTGTCGATGGTGATGATGCTGGCCACCGGCTTCGGCGCCGCGGCGGCCGGCAGCCTGCTGGCCGCGTTCAACACCCATCTCGGCGACACCCACGGCGCCACCGCGGCGCTGCATGCGACCTTCGTCTGCGTCGGCGCGATCACCCTGACCTCGACCCTGATCTTCTGGCAGCTGCCGGATACGCGGCCGTTGCCGAAGCAGGTGGAGGAAGTGGCGGAGTAGCCGGGATTGGGGATTTGGGAGTCGGGATTGGGGAGTCGCAGGAGCGGGATGCGCAACCTGCTCCATGTGGGAGGGACTTCAGTCCCGACTGCATGCGGCCTGGAAGGCACCTGCCCTTTGCTGGTCACACCTGCTGCGGATACCGGACGAGTGTGACTTACCTGCCCTCCTCGCTCCTGCTGCCTTCTCCATCTTCTGGCGCCTCCACCGCCTTCGCCAGCATCTCGCCCGTCACCGGCTTGCGCAGGAACCCGCTGAAACCGGCGGCACGCGCCTGTGGCTCGGCGTCGGCGTCGGCGCGGGCGGTGACCGCGATCAGCGGCATGCCGTAGCCGAAGGCGCGCAACTGCCGCGCCAGCGCCAGGCCGTCCAGGCCGGGCAGGTCCAGATCGAGCAGGGCGATGTCGAATGTGCTGGCCGCCGCTTCGGTCAGCGCGGCCAGCGCGTGCGCGGCGTGGGTGACGTGGTGGCCGCGTGCGCGCAGCAGGCCGCCGACCACTTCGGCCACGGTCGGATCGTCTTCGACCAGCAGGATCCGCCGCGGCGCCGCGGCACTGGCGGACGCGCGGGCGTCACGTGGCGCCTGCGGCAGCGGCTCGGGCACCCACGGCAACGGCAGGTCGACCACGAAGCGGGTGCCGGCGCCGAGGCGACTGCGCAGTTCGATGCGCCCGCCCATCGCCACCGCCAGTTCCTGGCTGATCGCCAGGCCCAGGCCACTGCCGCCGTAGCGTGCGGCGGTACGCGGCCCGTCGGCCTGCTCGAAGCGCTGGAACAATCGCGCCTGCTGTTCGGCGTTGATGCCCGGCCCGGTGTCGGCGACCTCGAAGCGCACGCCCTGCTGCGGCTGTAGCGGCGCCACCCGCAACTGCACGCTACCGTGCTCGGTAAACTTGATGGCGTTGTTGAGCAGGTTCAGCAGGATCTGCCGCACCCGCGTGGCGTCGCCGCGCGCGGTGACCTGCGGCGGCATGGCGTTGTCCAGGGCGAAGACCAGCCCGCGGCTGCGCGCCATCGGCCCCATCATCGCCTCCAGTTCGGCGATCAGCCGGCCCAGGTCGAACGGCTGCTGTTCCAGTTCCAGGCGCCCGGCCTCGATCCGCGCCAGGTCCAGCGCATCGTTGACCAGGCGCAGCAGGTGCGAGCCCGCGTCGCGGATCGATTCGGTGTAGCGGCGCTGCCTGGTGTCCAGCGGCGTGGACAGCAGCAGTTCGCTCATGCCCAGCACCCCGGTCATCGGCGTGCGCACCTCGTGGCCGAGCGTGGCCAGGAAGCGGGTCTTGGCCAGCGAGGCCTGCTCGGCCACCTCCTGCTTGTGCACCGCCAGTTGCCAGGCGGCGCGCCGGCGCAGCCGCCGCCGGTACAGGTACGCGAGCAACCACAGCGCCAGCACCGCCAGCACCGCCAGCCCGGCGATGCCCCAGGGGCTGCGCCACCACGGCGGCAGGACGCGGAAGTGCAGGCTGACCACGTTCGACCAGACCTTGTCGGCGGTACGCGCCTGCATCTCCAGGGTGTAGTGGCCCGACGGCAGCCGCGAGAACAGACGCTCGCCGCTGGCGCCCACATCGACCCAATCCGGGTCGTAGCCGCTGAGGCGGAAGCGGTAGGTGTTGGCGTCGGTGTCGGAGAACGACAGCAGGCGCGCGACCACGTGCAGATCGCGGTCGCCTTCCTGCAGCACGATGCGGTCGGCATGCAGCAGGTCCAGGCCGCGCTCGCCGCGGCGCACGCCGATGCGCTCGATCACCAGCGGCGGCTGCCGCCGCGACGGCACCACCTGCGACGGCTCGAACAGCACCACGCCGTCCGGGGTGCCGCCGAGGATCTGCCCGCTGCGCGCCTGCACCAGGGTACGGATCTGGAACTCCTGGTTGGGCAGGCCATCGTGCACGCCGTAGGAGCGGATCGCCTTGCTCGCCGGATCGACCCGGATCAGCCCGCGCACGCTGCTCAACCAGGCCACGCCGCTGGCATCGACCACTAGGCCGTTCGGCGCCAGCGCCGGGAACTCCTGTTCGGCGTCGATGCGGTCGAGCAGGCTCAGCCGGCTGCCGTCCCACAGATAGCGCTCCAGGCAGCCGACGCTGGCCAGCCAGACCACGTTGCCGTCGCTGATCGCCAGGGCGCTCAGCGGGCGCTGCGGTGCGCCGGGCACCGCTTCGAACCGCGCGCGCTCCGGGTTCCAGGCAAGCAGGCCGTGCTGCCCCAGCAACCAGGGCTGGCCCTGCGGCCCGAGGCTGGCCTCCTGCACGGTCAGATCCGCAGGCAGGCCGGCGCTTCCCGGCGCCATGGTGCGCAGCACGTGGCCATCGAGGTCGCGCACCTGCACGCCGGTGATGTCGCTGAAGATCCAGACGTGGCGGTCGCTGCTGAAGACGATCCGATCCACCTGGTCCATCATCGGCGCATCGGCCCCGGCGTCCTTGCCCCAGCGCCGGACCTCGCCGCTGGCCGGGTCGTAGCGCAGCACCGCCCCCGCGGCCGCCGCCCACAGCCGGCCCTGCGGGTCTTCGGCGATCGCCCGCGCCCAGTCCAGACCGAACATCGCGCGCATGTGCCGATGCACGGCGCCGGTGGCCGGATCGAGCTTGTCCAGCACGCCACGCGTGCCGGCCAGCCACACGCCGCCGTCGCGGGAAGCGGCGGTGGCCAGCACGTAGGGGTTGCCCATCGACTCCGGGTCGTCCACCCGATAGGACAGCACCGAGAACTGCTGCCAGTTGGCCGGCAGATGCCACAGCCCGGCATTGCCGCTGGCGAACCACAGGCCGCCCTCGCGATCCTCGAAGGCCAGCGACCAGTTCGGCTTGACCAGTCCGTGCGCGGAGTTGCTGTACAGCGGCACGTTGCGGATCACCCCGGACTCGCTCTCGCGGCCCAACCCGTCCATGGTGTCGAACCAGCGCGTGCCGTGGCGGTCGTGGACCAGCATGCCCAGCACGCTGTCGCCGGGCATGTTGCGCCAGTACGGCTCCACCACGCTGGCGTCGGCGCGCAGCAGGCGCACCCCGCCCAGAGTGGAGACCCACAGCGTATCGTCGCGCTCGGGCGTCAGCCCCTGCACTTCAGGTCGCGGCAGCGCGTCGGCGGCGACGCGCTGGAAATCGTGGCCGGTCCAGCGCGCCAGGCCGCCGCGGGTGCCCACCCACAGGGTGCCGTCCGGCGTGGTCGCCAGATGGGTGACGCTGGCCGAAGGCAGGCTGCGCGCGTCGCCGGGGATCGGCATGAAGCGGCGCAGGCGCCCGTCCGGCTGCAACCGATGCAGGCCGCCGGCGGAGGTCCCGAACCAGACGCTGCCGTCCGGCGTGGACGCGATGGACCACACGGTGGTGGAGCCGATCTGCGGATAGGTGCTGCGATCGTAGTAGCGGAACTGCCGGCGATCGGCCGAGAGCATGCCCAGTCCGGCGCCGTCGGTCCCGAACCAGACCCGGTTCTGCGCATCGACGTGCACCGACCAGATCTTGTTGTGGTGCAGGCCGTCCTCGATCCGCCAGATGCGGTAGCCGCGTCCGTCGAAGCGCGCCAGGCCATCGCTGCTGGCCAGCCACAGGTAGCCGAGCTTGTCCTCGGCGAAGCCATTGATGCTGTTGGACGGCAAGCCGTCGGCCACGGTCAGTTGGCGCGGCTGCGGCGTCGGCGGCACTGCCGCGCCGGCGACCGCGGACCACGCCAGCAGCAGCCATCCCAAGATCCGTCTCGACCGCATCGCCTCTGTCTCCCCGACGGGCATCCGTCCCGCGCCACCGACGCCATCGTCGGCGATAAGCGCCGGCGCTGGCAACCGCGTCCCGCATCGACTCAGAGCGGCGGCGGCGCCCCGTCCAGCACCGCGTCGATGGCCCCTTCCAGCATCTGCCCGGTGACCGGCTTGCGCACGAACCCGGCGAATCCGGCGGCGCGCGCGGCGGCCTCGGCCTCGCCGTCGGAGCGCGCGGTCACCGCCAGCAGCGGGAAGCCATGGCCCAGCGCACGCAACTGCCGCGCCAGCGCCAGGCCGTCGAGCGCCGGCAGGTCCAGGTCGAGCAGGCCGATGTCGAAGCTGCCCTGGCTGGCTTCGGTCAGCGCCTCCAGGCCGTGCGCGGCCCAGGTCACCTGATGGCCGCGGCCGCGCAGCAGTTCGACCATCACCTGGGCCACGGTCGGTTCGTCCTCGACCAGCAGGATGCGCAGCGCGGTGCGCGCCCGCGGTGCCGGCGCCGGGACCGCCGCCGGTTCCTGCGCCGGACGCCAGCGCAGCGGCAGGCCCACGCGGAAACGCGCGCCATGCCCCAGCCGGCTCTCGACCTGGATGCGCCCGCCCATCGCCATCGCCAGTTCCTGGCTGATCGCCAGGCCCAGGCCGCTGCCGCCCTGGCGCACCGCGGTGCGCGGGCTGTCGCCCTGTTCGAAGCGCTGGAACAGCCGCGCCTGCTGCTCGCTGCCGATGCCCGGGCCGGTATCGGCCACCTCGATGCACAACCCCTGGCCGTCCTGCCCCGGCGCCACCTTCAGCGCCACCGAGCCGCTGCTGGTGAACTTGATCGCGTTGCCGAGCAGGTTCAGCAGGATCTGCCGCACCCGCAGCGCATCGCCTTCCACCGTGGTCGCGCCGGGCATGCCGTCGTGCAGATCGAAGCGCAGCCCGCGCGCCTGCGCCAGCGGCGCCATCAGGTTGACCACTTCGGCGATCAGCGCCTGCAGCGCGAACGGCTGCGACTCCAGGCGCAGGCGCCCGGCCTCGATCCGCGCCAGGTCCAGCGCGTCGTTGACCAGGTGCAGCAGGTGGGTGCCGGCGCGGCGGATCGACTCGGTATAGCCGCGCTGCTTGGGGTCCAACGGCGTGGCCAGCAGCAGCTCGCTCATGCCCAGCACCCCGGTCAGCGGCGTGCGCACCTCGTGGCCGAGCGTGGCCAGGAAGCGGGTCTTGGCCAGGGAGGCCTGCTCGGCCAGTTCCTGCTTGTGCAGGGCCAGTTCCCAGGCGTGCTGGCGACCCAGGCGGCGCCGGTAGGCGCGCAGCGACATCAGCAGCAGCAGGCCGGCCGCGGCGAGCAGCCCGATGATGCCCCAGACGCTGCGCCACCACGGCGGCTGCACCCGGAACGGCAGGCGCAGCGTCGGCGACCAGGCGCCGTTGCGGGTGCGCGCCTGGATCTCCAGCACCTGCGCGCCGTCGGGCAGCTGCGGCAGGGTGCGTTCGCCGCTGGCGCCGGTGCTGACCCAGTCGCGGTCGTAACCCGGCAGGCGGAACCGGTAGACGATGTGTTCCGGATCGATGTAGGACAGCAGCCGCACCGCCACGCGCAGGTCGCGGTCGTCCGAGCGCAGGGTGAAGTCGCCGCGCGTCGGCAGCGTCAGCAGTTGTGGGCCGCGCCGCACCTGCACGCTCTCCATGCTCAGCGCCAGCGGCACCGGATCCGGATCCGGCTGCTGCGTGTCCAGCAGCGCCACGCTGCCGTCCGCGGCGGCCGCCACCAGCACGCCGTCGGCGGTCATCAGCAGGCCGCGCCGCACCAGTTCCTGGCTGCCGAGTCCGTCGCGGGTGCCGAACGCGCGCACCGCCGGCGTGCGCCGCGGATCGACCCGGAACAGGCCACGGCGCATGCCCAGCCAAGCGCGCCCCTGCGAATCGGCGACCAGCGCGCTGGACTCGGTGGCCGGCAGCCCGTCGGCCACCGCGTAGCGCTGGCTGCGCTGCCAGTGCGCGCCGGTGCGCCGCCACAGTTCCAGCCCGGACAGCCGGTGCACCCACAGCGTGCGCGCGTCGGCGAAGGCGAACGACTGCACCTTCTCGCCGGCCAGTTCCGGCGGCGTGCGGAATTGCCCGGCCGCGCCGTCCCAGTGCTGGAACTGTTCGGCGGCCACCCACGGCGTGCCGTCCGGCGCCATCGCGAACGCCGCGATGTCGGTGCCGGCCAGGCCGTGCTGGCCGCCGGGGAGGTTCTGCAGCACATGGCCGTCGCCATCGCGCACCTGCACGCCGTAGCCCGGCGCGGCGATCCACAGCCGCTGGCGTGCGTCCAGTTGCAGCCAGGCCAGCGTGCCGTCCGGGATCGGATCGGCCTCGCCGGCGGCGCGGGTCCAGCGCTGCAGGCTGCCCCCGTCCAGCGGGCCGCGCAGCAGCGTGCTGCTGCCCCCCATCCACAACGCCCCGCGCGGGTCGTCCAGCACCGACAGCAAGCGCCCGCTCGGCGCACCGTTGGCCCACTGCGGCGCGCTCAGCGCACCGCTGGTGGTGTCGAGGCGAAACACGCTGGCGCCGGAGCCGAGCAGCCACACGCCGCCGGCGCGCGCCGGCGCCAGGCCGACATACTGGTCGGCGGGCAGGCCCTGCGCGGTGCCCAGCACCGCCAGGCGGCGCCAGTCCGGACGCAGATAGCCCAGGCCGCGCGTCGGCAGCGGCACCCACAGGCCGCCCTCGCGGTCGCGCAGCACGGTCTCCACCACGCTGGCGCCGGACACCGCCGCGCCGCCGGTGTCCACCCGCCGCGCCGGCCCGTCGGCCGGCTTGTGCCACAGGCCTTCGCCGTTGCCGAGCCAGTAGCCGCCGGCGCCGTCCTCGGCGATCGCGTTGGCCGCGCGATGCAGCGCGCCGATCCAGTCCGCACGCAACCAGCGCCCGGCGCGGTCGCGGCGGAACAGGCCGGTGTTGCCGCTGAACCACAGGCCATCGCTGAGCCGGGTGATCGACATGATCACCTGCTCCTCCTGCGGCATGCCGTCGTCGATGCGGTAGGCGCTGGCGTGGCGGCCGTCGTAGCGCACCAGGCCCTTGAAGGTGCCCACCCACAGCACCCCGGCATCGTCGAAGGCCAGGGTCAGCACGGCGCTGTCGAGCAGCGCGTCCACCGCCGGATCGCCGGCGCGGATGCGCTGCACGCGGCCGTCGCCGCCCAGCCGGTACAGGCCGCCGCGGTAGGTGCCGAAGTACACCGCGTCGCCGCGGCTGGCGATGGCGAACACGTCGTCGCTGCGCATCGCCGGCTGCGTGGCCATGTTGAAGTGGCGGAAGCCGCGCCGGTCCGCGCCGAGCATGCTCAGGCCGCCGCCCTCGCAGGCCACCCAGATGCGGTCGCGCGCGTCGATGTGCAGGTCCTGCACGTAGTTGCAGCGCAACGAGGCGGGATCGGCCGGATCGTGGCGCCAGACCCGGAACTCGCGCCCGTCGTAGCGGGCCAGGCCATCGCCGCTGGCGATCCACAGATAGCCGTCGCGGTCCAGCTGCAACCCGGAGATATCGCTGGACGGCAGCCCCTGCTCGCCGGAGAACACCCGGAAGCGCGGCAGTTCCGGCACCGCGGCACTGGCATCGGCGCACACGGCGGCCAGCGCCAACAGACAGGCCAGCCCCCAGCAGCGCCACAGGCGTGGGGGATGCGGGATGGGCATGGACATCGGCTCCGGCAAAGGACGTCGGCGGATGAACACCGGCGCACTGCCGGGGCCGGACGCGCGGCGCGCCCGCTCCGTATGCCGCTCGCCGCGGCAGCGTTCTTATACCCCGCGGCCGCGGAAAAATCACACCTGCCACCGCGCGCAACGAACCGTTACGCGCCGCAGGTACGCAGCCGGCCCGGACTGTGACTAGAATCCGGCGACCTCCCAGCGCGGCCCCGCTCCATGTTCAGACCCTCTCTCGTGGCCCTTCTGCTGGCCTTGCCGGGCGCCGCCCTGGCCGCGCCGGCGCAGTACGCGCTGGACCCGGTGCACACACGGGTGCTGTTCGCGATCGAGCACGCCGGATTCTCCAAGGCGCTGGGCACCGTGTCCGGCAGTACCGGCACCCTGGTGTTCGACCCGGACGACTGGCGCAGCGCACGGCTGCAGGCGCGAGTGCCGTTGCAGCGGCTGGACCTGGGCGACGAGAAGTGGAACCGCGCCGCGCTGGCGCACAACCTGCTCGACGGCGAGCACTACCCGGAAGCGCAGTTCGTCTCCACCCGCGTCGAGCCGATCGACGCGCAGCACGCCAAGGTGATCGGGCAGCTGACGCTGCACGGCGTCACCCGCGAGGTGACCCTGGACGTGACCCTGAACGCAGTGAAGCGTCATCCGCTGCCGCCGTTCCGTCGCACCGCCGGCTTCTCCGCCACCACCACGCTGCAGCGCGCCGACTTCGGCATCAGTTCCTGGCCGTCGGTGATCGGCGGCACGGTGGAACTGCGCATCGAGGCCGAGGCCACCCGCGAGGGCGGCGCCAAGGCCGAACCGGATCCGGCGCCGGGTACTCCGCCTGCCGCTCCCACCGACACCCCCACCGCGCCGGCGGCGCAGGGCGGCACGCCATGAGCGCCCGCAATACCCCCGACCGCTGGGGCAGCGTCAGCCAGACCCTGCACTGGCTGATCGCCGCCCTGATCCTGCTGCTCGGCGTGGTCGGCCTGACCATGGGCGAACTGCCGAAGACGCCCAAGTATTTCTGGGTCTACACCGCGCACAAGTCGCTGGGCCTGACCGTGCTGGCGCTGGTGATCGTGCGGCTCGGCTGGCGCCTGTACGCCGGCGCGCCCAAGTCGGTGCCGGGCACCCCCGGCTGGCAGGAACGCATCGCCGACGCCACCCACGCCTTGCTGTACGTGATGATCTTCGCCATCCCGCTGTCCGGCTGGCTGTACGACTCCGCCAGCGGCCTGCGCCCATTCCGCTGGTTCGGCCTGATCGCGGTGCCCAAGCTCAGCGCCCCGAACGAGCACCTGCGCGACCTCTCGCATACGGTGCACGAATGGGGCTTCTGGCTGCTGATCGCGGTGGTCCTGGCGCATGCCGGCGCCGCCTTCTACCACCACCTGTTCCAACGCGATGCCACCCTGGCGCGGATGTTGCCGCGCGGCTGGCTCACCCCCAAGTCCTGAGGAGCTGTTTCGATGTCGACCCGTTTCGCGTCCCCCGCCGCCGTCGCCGCCAGTCTGGTGGCCCTGCTCGCCGCCGCCCCCGCGGTGCAGGCCGCGGACTATGTGCAGGCCCCCGGCTCCACCCTGGTGTTCGCCAGCAAGTACGACGGCGAAGTGTTCACCGGCCAGTTCCCCGGCTTCGACACCAAGCTCAGCTTCGACCCGGCCAACCTGGCCGGCGCCAAGCTCGACGTCAGCATCCCGCTGGCCGGCGCCAAGAGCGGCAACACCGACCGCGACTCCACCCTGCAGGGCGCGGATTTCTTCGACGTGGCCAAGTTCGCCACCGCGCACTACCGCGCCGACAAGTTCCGCGCGCTGGGCAACAACCAGTTCGCCGCCGACGGCACCCTGGAACTGCGCGGCGTGTCCAAGCCGGTGACCCTGACCTTCACCTGGACCCCGGGCGCGCAGCCGGTGCTGGCCGGCAAGGCCACCGTGAAGCGCCTGGACTTCGGCGTGGGCGGCGGCGACTGGGCCGACACCAAGACCATTCCCAACGAAACCGCGATCAGCACCAAGGTGGTGTTCAAGGCGAAGTGATTCGCCACAGGCCGCGGGCGCGCGGCCGCTGAGCGGCGGATTTCCTCGTCGGGTCCGCCGCTTTTTTTATGCGCGGCTCACGCGCATTCGGCCGACGCCGCCAGCCAGGCGCGCACGCCGGCAACATCGAACGGCCAGTCCAGCTCGCGCCCGTCGGCGGCGCGCAGCACCGGCACGCGCACCCCGTAGCGCGCCTCCAGTGTCGCGTCGTCGTCGATGAACACGCTGTCCGGCTCGGCCACGCGCGCCTGCGCCAGCACCTGCAGGGCCTGGTCGCACAGATGGCAGTCGTCGCGCTGGTACAGGGTCAGGGACATGCTCGCGTCCTATGCTGCGCTGCGGACCTGGGCCGCGCGCCGGAAGCATAGAATAGACGGTCTTTCGCCCACCCCCTCGGCACGCGCATGGCTGTCAGCACCTTCGACCTGTTCAAGATCGGCATCGGGCCGAGTTCCTCGCACACGGTGGGGCCGATGCGCGCCGCCGAGCGCTTCGTGCACCGCTGGCTGTTCGACCAGGGCCGCCTGCAGGACGTGGTGCGCCTGCGTGCCGAAGTGTTCGGCTCGCTGGCCCTGACCGGGCGCGGCCATGGCACCGACAAGGCGGTGCTGCTGGGCCTGGAAGGCCAGCGCCCGAACCTGATCGATCCGGATATCATCCCCGGTGCGCTGGAGCGCATCCGCAGCAGCAAACGCATCAACCTGCTCGGCCGGCACGAGATCGCCTTCGACGAGAAGCGCGACCTGGCGATGAACAAGCGACAGAAGCTGCCGTACCACACCAACGGCATGCGCTTCACCGCCTACGCCGCCAACGACGAAGTCATCGCCACGCGCGACTACTACTCGGTCGGCGGCGGGTTCGTGGTCAACCAGGACGACGCCGCCGACGACCGCATCGTCGCCGACGAGACGCCGCTGCCCTACCCGTTCAAGAGCGGCGACGAGCTGCTGGCACAGGCCGCGCGCAGCGGCCTGAGCATCGCCGCGCTGATGTTCGAGAACGAGAAGTGCTGGCGCAGCGAGGACGAGATCCGCGCCGGCCTGCGCGAGATCTGGGGCGCGATGCAGGCCTGCGTGACCCGCGGCATTCGCGAGGAAGGCACCCTGCCCGGCGGCCTGCACGTGTCGCGGCGCGCGCCGGCGCTGTACCGCGAGCTGTCGTCCAAGCCGGAAGCGGCGATGCGCGATCCGCTGACCACGCTGGACTGGGTCAACCTGTACGCGCTGGCGGTCAACGAAGAGAACGCCGCCGGCGGTCGCGTGGTCACCGCGCCCACCAACGGCGCGGCCGGGATCATCCCGGCGGTGCTGCACTACTTCGACCGCTTCTGCCCCGGCGCCGACGAACAGCGCGTGTTCGACTTCCTGCTCACCGCCGCGGCGATCGGCATCCTGTACAAGGAAAACGCCTCCATTTCCGGCGCCGAGGTCGGCTGCCAGGGCGAGGTCGGCGTGGCCTGCTCGATGGCCGCCGGCGGCCTGGTCGCCGCGCTCGGCGGCAAGCCGGGGCAGATCGAGAACGCGGCCGAGATCGGCATGGAGCACAACCTCGGCCTGACCTGCGACCCGATCGGCGGCCTGGTGCAGATCCCGTGCATCGAGCGCAACGCGATGGGCGCGGTCAAGGCGATCAACGCCAGCCGCATGGCGATGCGCGGCGACGGCAAGCACAAGGTGTCGCTGGACAAGGTGATCCGCACCATGCGCGACACCGGCCGCGACATGCAGGACAAGTACAAGGAAACCAGCCGCGGCGGGCTGGCGGTGAACGTCATCGAGTGCTGAGCCAGCCCGATGGACGCTGGCCCGGGTGATCACCAGCGTCCTCGCTGCCGCGCGCATCAAGATCCGCGCGGCGTTGCCGCTAACGACAGAGACGTCGGCCGATCCGGCATGGGCATGCGCTTGCGGTTTCCACACGCCTCCTGGCGCCTGCTGGCGCTACAGCTGGCCATGCTCTCGACAGCGTGGAGCGCATGTGTGCCGCAGGCGCGGGCACTGCAGCCGGACAAGCAGTTCCATCACTACGAGCGCGAAGGCTGGGGGCTGGACCAGGGCCTGCCGCAGCTGAGCGTGCAGGCGTTCGCCCAGGACCGCCAGGGCTATCTGTGGATCGGCACGATGGGCGGGCTGACCCGCTTCGACGGCGTGCGCATGACCTCGTTCAACGAGGGCGCGCCGGCGCATCTGCCCGGCAACCTGATCAAGGCGCTGCACGCGGACGCCGCCGGCACGCTGTGGATCGGTACCTACCGCGGCCTGTCGCGCTACCGCGATGGACGCTTCACCACGGTGCTGCCGCAGGACCCGCAGGCGCCGCTGCTCAATATCGAAGCGATCGCGACCGACGCACACGGCAGCGTGCTGGTCGCGGCGCAGGATGGCGTCTACGCGGTGCAGGGCGATCGCCTGCAGCTGCGCCACCGCATCGCCGGCGGCGCCTACACGCTGCTGCCGCGCGCCGACGCGCTGTGGGTGGGCACGCGTGGCGAAGTGCTGCGCTTCGTCGCCGGCCAGGACGCGCCGGTGTCGCTGCCGTTGCCGCAGGAGGCCGCAGCGGTGCCGGTGCAGCATCTGCTGGAGGCACAAGGCACGCTCTGGGCCGGCACCCGCGACGGACTGCTGCTGCGCCGCGACGGGCGCTGGCAATGGCTGCCCGACCCGACCGGGACCAGCCGGCGCGCCGTGCAGGCCCTGTTCGAGGACAGCGACCGCAACCTGTGGGTGGGACAGCCCGGCGCGCTGCTGCGCGTGCGCGATGGCGCCATCGTCGAACGCAACCCGGAAAACAAGCCGAACGTCGGCGTCAACGCCATCTTCGAGGACCGCGAGCGCAACCTGTGGCTGGGCAGCAGCTGGAACGGCGCAACCCGGCTGTGGAACGGCTGGACCCGACGCTACAGCACCCACGAAGGGCTGGACGACGCGCTGGTGTGGACCCTGGCGCGCGATCCGGACGGATCGCTGTGGGTCGGCACCGACAGCGGCCTGTCGCAGCTGCGCGATGGCCGCTACCAACCGCGCCTGAGCCTGGCGCAGTTGCACAACGAGGCGCCCTATACCTTACTGGCCGAACCCGGCCAGCTGTGGATCGGCACCCGCCATGGCGCCGCCCTGTACCGCGACGGCCGGCTCAGCCAGCCGGACTGGCTGACGCCGCTGCGCGACCTGCAGATCAGCGGGATCGTCCGCGATCGCGCGCAGCGGCTGTGGTTCGCCAGCACCGACGGCCTGTTCCGCGCCGACGGCACGCGGCTGCGCCACTACGGCACGGCCGAGGGCCTGCGCGATCCGCGCATCCGCCTGATCCACGAGACCCGCGACGGGCGTTTGCTGGTCGGCGCGCAGTCGGGCCTGTACGCACTGCGCGGCGAGCGCCTGGTCGCGCTGGCGCCGCCGGGCTCGGCGCTGGCCAGCGCCGACGTCACCGCGATCCACGAGCTGCCCGGCGGGCAATGGCTGGTCGGCACCCTCAACGAGCAGTTGTGGCTGTTCGACGGCGCGCACTGGTACGCGTTCGGGGAACAGGACGGGCTGCCGGTGAACGCCGCGTTCTTCATCGCCGACGACGGCCGCGGCGCGATCTGGGTGGCCGGCCTGCGCGGGGTCTACCGCGTGCGCCTGGCCGACCTGCTGCGCCATGCGGCGTCGCCACAGGCGCCGCTGAACGCCGAACTGATGCTCACCGAGCGCGCGCAGCGCCATGGCGGCGTGCAGGGCATGTGCTGCAACGGCGCCGGCAACGGCAAGGGCTTCATCGAGCACGGCGCGCTGTGGCTGCCCAGCCGCGACGGCGTGGTCGCGCTGGACACCGCCGGCATCGTCAAGAATCCGGTGGCGCCGCAGCCGGTGGTGGAGCGGGTGCGTGCGCTGGGCCAGTGGCTGACGCCGCAGGCGCTGCCCGCACCGCTGCCGGAAGGCGCGCGCGACCTCGACTTCGAGTTCACCGCCGCCTCGTTCCAGGCGCCGCAGAACGTCGAGCTGCGCTATCGCCTGCTCGGCTACGACCGCGGCTGGCGCACCCTCGACGACATCCGCCAGCGCGCGGTCAGCTACACCAACCTGCCCGGCGGCGACTACGTCTTCGAAGTCACCGGCAGCAACAACGCCGGCGTGTGGGCGGCCGCGCCGGCGCGGCTGCCGCTGCGGATCGCGCTGCGCTTCCAGGAAACCCCGTTCTACAGGCTGCTGCTGACGCTGGGCGCGTTCGCCCTGCTGCTGTGCGCGGTGGCCCTGGCGCGGCTGCACAACCGGCGCCAGCGCGACATCCTCGAACGCCAGGTGCGCGAACGCACCCAGGCGCTGCAGGCGGCCAACCAGCGCCTGCAGGAGGCCAGCTTCACCGACGAGCTGACCCAGTTGCGCAACCGCCGCTACCTGTCGCTGCACATCCCCAGCGACATCGCGCTGTACCGGCGCATGGCCGCCAACGACGAGGACATGCTGTCCTCGGGCATGCTGTTCGCGCTGATCGACATCGACCACTTCAAGTCGATCAACGACAGCGGCGGCCACCACACCGGCGACGCGGTGCTGCAGCAGATGGCGCAGTTGCTGGTGCGGCTGACCCGCGAAAGCGACTACGTGGTGCGCTGGGGCGGCGAGGAGTTCCTGCTGGTGCTGCGTTCGGCGCCGCGCGAGAATCTCACCATGGCCGCCGAACGACTGTGCCGCTCGGTCGCCGCGCACCCCTTCGTGCTCGACCACGGCCGCCAGGGCCGGGTCACCTGCTCGATCGGGCTGGCGGAATTCCCGTTCGTGCACGACCCCGACAACCTGCTCGGCTGGGAACAACTGCTGGTACTGGCGGACCGTGCGCTGTACCAGGCCAAGGCCAAGGGCCGCAACGGCTGGGCGGCGTACCGGCCGGTGCTCGGTGCGCAGGCCGAGCAGGTGCTGGCCGCGCTGCAGGAACCGCTCGCGCGGATGCAGCACCACGCCTGCCTGACCCTGGTGCACAACGGCGGCAGCCTGCCGCCGCCCGCGTGACGCGTTGACGCCTGGCAAGCGCAGGCCGGGCTAAGGTCGTGGCCCATCACGTCTGCCGTCCCGCTCCCATGCGCCTCTGCCTGCTGCTCGCCGCCCTCGCCCTGTCGCCGCCCGCCTCCGCCGCGGCCACCGACGCACCGCCGCGCTACGGCGCGCAACTGGAAGGCTTCGCCTATCCCTATCCGGTGCACTGGTACCGCTTCGACTCGCAGCGCCAGCCGCTGCAGATGGCGTACATGGATGTGGCCCCGACCGGCACGCCGAACGGCCGCACCGTGGTGCTGCTGCACGGCAAGAACTTCTGCGCGGCGACCTGGGAATCGACCATCGCCGCGCTGGTGGCACAGGGCTACCGGGTGCTGGCGCCGGACCAGATCGGCTTCTGCAAGTCGAGCAAGCCGCAGGCCTACCAGTTCACCTTCGCGCAACTGGCGGCCAATACCCATGCGTTGCTGCAACAGGCCGGCGTGACCCGCGCCGCGATCGTCGGCCATTCGATGGGCGGCATGCTCGCCGCGCACTACGCACTGCAGTACCCGCAGGACGTGAGCCAGCTGCTGCTGGTCAACCCGATCGGGCTGGAGGACTGGAAGGCCGCCGGCGTGCCGTGGCGCAGCGTCGATGCCTGGTACGCCAAGGAGCGCAAGACCGACGCGGCTTCGATCAAGCAGTACCAGCAGACCGTCTACTACGGCGGACAGTGGAAGCCCGAGTACGACCGCTGGGTGAGCATGCAGGCCGGCCTGTACGCCGGCCCCGGCGGCGACCGCGTGGCCTGGAACCAGGCGCTGACCTCGGACATGGTGTTCAACCAGCCGGTGGTGCAGCGCTTCCCGCAACTGCGCGTGCCGACCACCCTGTTCATCGGCCAGCGCGACCGGACCGCGATCGGCAAGGACCTGGCGCCACCGGCGCTGGCGGCGACCCTGGGCGACTACCCGGCCTTGGGCAAGCGCGCGGCTGCGGCGATTCCCGGCGCGCGCCTGGTCGCCTTCGACGACCTCGGCCATTCGCCGCAGGTGGAAGCGCCGCAGCGCTTCAATGCGGCCTTGCTCGAGGCACTGGGCGAGGCGCCCTGAGCGCGCACACCCGCGACAGGTCCGGTGACTGACCCTGCGCGGCGGCGCGAACGCGTCTTGCCGCGGAATCTCTCGGGTCGTCGCGGCGCCACCGCGGCAGCGCCAACAAGCAGCGCGCGCTGCACGTATCCGCTCGGCGGTGTGCCTCCCGCCCTGCACCACGCACGCTTCGGTGCACTCGACACACCCGCACTGCACCGCAGCATCGAACAATCATGAAAACGTTGTCATCGCAGCAATCCTGGATCTGTCTCGCATTCGTCGGATTTGTCGGTTGACAACGTTGTCTTCTCATTCGGACCCTGCGTGTGCCCGGTCCGCGTGCGAGTCAAACGACGTCGGCGCCACGCGTCTCCAAGCCCCCGGGTGATCGGACTCAAGGAACCAGATGGCGGCTCACCGCCGCTCCTCAGTCGCGCTACCTACCGCATCGGAGGCGTCACCATGAACACGAAATCCGCTGGATCGTGGTTGCTGTTCTGTTGTCTCGTCCTGGCCGGCCTCGCGCCCGGCCAGACCTGGGCCGCCGCGTGCACCGGCGTCGCCGCCTGGAACCCGGCCACCATCTACGCCGCCGGCGACACCCTGACCTACGCCGGCCACCTGTACCGCGCCAACAGTCCGATCTGGAACACCGCGCCGACGTACTGCACCAGTTGCGGCTGGTACCAGGACCTGGGCACCTGCGATGGCAGTTCGAGCAACCAGCCACCGAGCGTGGCCATGACCGCGCCCACGACCGGCACCCGCTTCGCGGTCGGCACCACCATCGCCTTGCAGGCATCGGCCAGCGATCCCGACGGCAGCGTGGCGCGGGTCGAATTCTTCCGCGGCAGCACCTCGCTGGGCAGCGTCAGCGGCGCGCCGTACACACTGGTCTGGAGCGGCGCGGCAGCCGGCGACTACAGCCTGACCGCGGTGGCCACCGACAACGCCGGCGCCCGCACCACCTCGGCCGCCGTCGCAATCACCATCGCGGCAGCGTCCACCGACACCACCGCCCCAAGCGTGCCGACCGGCCTGGCCGCCGCCACGCGCGCCAGCAACGCCATCACCCTGACCTGGAATGCCGCCTCCGACAACGCCGGCGGCAGCGGCCTGGCCGGCTACGACATCCTCCGCGACGGCAATCGCGTGGGCACCTCCAGCACCACCGGCTACACCGACTCGGCGCTGATCGCCGACACTGCGTACGCCTACGCGGTCCGTGCCCGCGACAACGCCGGCAACGTCTCGGCCAGCAGCGCCACGCTGAGCGTGCGCACCCTGCCCGCCAGCGCCGGCGGCAGCAAGCGCGTGATCGGCTACTTCACCCAGTGGGGCATCTACGGCCGCAACTACCAGGTGCGCGACATCCAGACCAGCGGCGCCGCCGGCTACCTGACCCACATCAACTACGCCTTCGGCAATGTCCGCAACAACCGCTGCGAAGTCGGCGTCACCCAACCCTCCGACAGCAGCACCGGCGCCGGCGGCGATGCCTTCGCCGACTACACCAAGGCGTTCTCCGCCGCGCAGAGCGTGGACGGCGTGGGCGATAACTGGGACCAACCGCTGCGCGGCAACTGGAACCAGTTGAAGAAGCTCAAGGCCGCACACCCGGGGCTGAAGGTGCTGATTTCGCTGGGCGGCTGGACCTGGTCGCGCGGCTTCTCCAGCGCCGCGCGCGCCGAGAACCGCCAGGCCTTCGTCGCCTCGTGCATCGATGCCTACATCCGCGGCAACCTGCCGATCACCGATGGCGCCGGCGGCAGCGCCGCCGCGGCCGGCGTGTTCGACGGCATCGACATCGACTGGGAGTATCCGGTGGCCTGCGGCATCGCCTGCGGCAGTGCGGAGGACCGGCAGAACTTCACCGCGCTGCTGGCCGAGTTCCGCCGCCAGCTCGACCAGGTGCGGCCGGGGCTGCTGCTGACTGTGGCGGTCGGCGCCGGCATCGACAAGATCCGGGTCACCGACCCGAACCTGTACGCGCCGTACCTGGACTACCTCAACGTGATGACCTACGACTTCCACGGCGCCTGGGATCCGCAGACCAACCATCACTCCGCCTTGTTCGAGTCGTCGGCCGATCCGTCCAGCGGCGACCAGCGCTACTACAACAGCAACGACGCCATCCAGGCCTTCCTCGACCGTGGCGTGCCCGCCGCCAAGCTCAACCTCGGCATCGGCTTCTACGGGCGCGGCTGGACCAACGTGCCCAACGTCAACCACGGCCTGTACCAGAGCGGCAGCGCCGCACCGGGTACCTACGAGGCGGGCATCGAGGACTACAAGGTGCTGCGCGGCCGCGCCGGCACCAGCTATGTCGACGCGCAGGCGCATGCGCACTGGAAGTACGACGGCAGCACCTTCTGGAGCTACGACAACCCGGCGCTGGTCACCGAGAAGATGAACTACGTCAAGACCCAGGGCCTGGGCGGCGCGTTCTTCTGGGAATTCAGCGGCGACTACCAGGGCGAGTTGCTGAAGACCATGGGCCAGGGCCTGCAATGAGCTGCGGTGCCGGCCGTCGTGCAATGCGCGACGGCCGCGCCGCGTGACCCGCACGCATCGGCGTGCAGGCAGCGTTGCCCACACGCCGACTGCCGTCGGGATCGACCCAGTCCGAACCGCGATGCCCGCACATGATGGCGGGCGTCGTTCGCTTCGCTCAGCGCACCGCGATCCGCAGCACGTCGTCGAGCAAGGCCGCCGCGGTGACATCGGCGCCCGCACCCGGCCCCTGGATCAGCAGCGGCTGCTGCAGGTAGCGGTCGCTGTGGATGGCGACGCGGTTGTCGGTGCCGGCACCGCTGGCCAATGGATGCGTCAGCGGCAGCACGCGCAGGCCCACCGAGGCGCCGTGCGCATCGAAGCGACCGACGAAGCGCAGGCAGGCGCCGGCGGCCTGTGCCTGCGCCAGGCGCGCCGCCAGCGGCGCGTCCAGTTGTTCGAGTGCGGCATCCAGTTGCGCCAGCGGCACCGTGGCCAGCGTGGCCGGCACCAGCGACTCCACCTGCACCTGCTCGGCACGCAACGGCAGGCCGGCGGCACGGGCCAGGATCAGCAGCTTGCGCCGCACGTCCTCGCCGGACAGGTCCTCGCGCGGATCGGGCTCGGTGTAGCCGGCGGCCGCGGCCTCGCGCACGCACGCGGAGAAGACGCGGCGGCCGTCGTAGCGATGCAGCAGCCAGGCCAGGGAGCCGGACAGCACGCCCTCCACCGCATGGATATGGTCGCCGCCGGCGACCAGCGCGCGCAGGCTGCTCAGCAACGGCAATCCCGCGCCGACCGTGGCGCTGTCGCCGTAATGGGTGCTGGCGGCATGCCGCGCGGCATGAATCTGTTCGGCCCGTGCCAGCGCGGCGCCCTGGCCGAGCTTGTTGGCGGTGACCACGTGCACGCCGCGCCGCAGCCACTCGGCATGGCGCTGCGCCACCGCCTCGCTGGCGGTGGCGTCGACCACGATGTCGCCACGGCCCAGGTCCTCCGGCAACGTCACCGCCTGCGCCGTGCGCGCGGCAGCATTGGCCGCGGCCAGCGCGTGCGCCGGCGTCACCGCGCAATCGGCAACAGTGCGCGAATTGGCCAGCCAGGCGAAGGTCGGCAGGCCGGGGCGGCGCTGCTGCAGCGCCTGGTAGCGCGCGACGAAGGCGCGGCCGACGGTGCCGGTGCCGAGCAGGCCCAGCCGCGCGGTGGCCGCGACGGGTGCCGCACGCAGCGGCACCGCTGGCGCATCGGCCAGGCCGCTGCTCACGCGTCCACCCGTTTGCGGGCCAGCGCCTCGCCGGCGCGCTGCGCGCGCTGCAGGCCGGCCTGCAGGTCGGCGACCAGATCCGCACTGGATTCGATGCCCACCGACAGGCGCAGCAGGCCGTCGGAAATCCCGGCCTTGGCGCGCGCCTCGGCGGTCATCGCCGCATGGGTCATGGTCGCCGGATGCGCGATCAGGCTCTCCACGCCGCCCAGCGATTCGGCCAGGGTGAAGTAGCGCAGGCCATCGACGAAGGCGCGCACCTCGGCCTCGCCACCGGCCAGTTCGAAACTGATCATCGCGCCGAAGCCGCGCTGCTGCCGTGCCGCCACCGCGTGGCCCGGATGCGAGGCCAGGCCCGGGTAGTACACCTGGCGCACCGCGGCGTGCGTGGTCAGCAGGTCCACCACGGCCTGCGCGTTCTCCTGGTGCGCGCGCAGGCGCGCGTCCAGCGTGCGCAGGCCGCGCAGGGTCAGGAACGCATCGAACGGCGAGCCGGTCAGGCCCAGCGCATTGGCCCACCACACCAGTTGCTGGTGCAGTTCGGCATCGGCCGCGATCACCGCGCCACCGACCACGTCGCTGTGGCCGTTGACGTACTTGGTGGTGGAGTGGATCACCAGGTCGGCACCGAAGGCGATCGGGGTCTGCAGCGCCGGCGACAGGAAGGTGTTGTCGACCACCGCCAACGCGCCGGCCTTGTGCGTGGCGTCGATGACGAAACGCAGGTCGGTGATGCGCAGCAGCGGGTTGGACGGGGTCTCGATCAGCACCAGCTTCGGCGCCTGCGCCAACGCATCGGCCAGCGAGCGCGGATCGGTCAGGTCGGCGGTGATCAGCTCGAAATGGCCCTTCTTGGCCAACGCGTTGAACAGCCGCCAGCTACCGCCGTACGCATCGTGTGGCACCACCAGCTTGTCGCCGGGCTGCAGCAGCGCATTGAGCACCAGGTTGATCGCGCCCATGCCGGTGGCGGTGATCACCCCGCCGGCGCCGCCTTCCAGTTCCGCCAGCGCTTCGCCGAGCAAGTCGCGGGTAGGGTTGCCGCTGCGGGTGTAGTCGTACTGGCGCTTGTTGCCGAAGCCGTCGAAGCTGAAGTTCGACGACAGCACGATCGGCGGGGTCACCGCGCCGTAGGCGGTGTCGCGGTCGATGCCGGCGCGGACCGCGGCGGTGGCGGCACTACAGGGCAGATCGGTGTCGTGGGCAGTGCTCATGCGGCAACTCCGGTGGGGCGAAGGGCGGTGGCGAGAATCGCGTCGATGCGATCGGTTTCTTTCAGGAAGGCGTCGTGGCCGTAGGGCGAACGCAGCACGCGCAGGCTGCCGCGCGGGCCCAGGCCTTCGACCAGGGTGACCAGGTCCGACAGCGGCACCAGGCGGTCGCCCTCGACCGCCACCACCACGGTGGGCACGGCGACGGCAGCCGGCTCGATGCGATGCAGGTCGATGGATTCGGACAGACGCAGGTAGGCGTTGACCTGGGTGCGCGCCACGTACTGCGCGCCGGCGGCGTCCAGGTAGTCTTCGGCGGCGACGCGGACGCGGCCGTTGATCACTTCCGGCGCCGCGTCGAAGCGTTCGCCGAACTCCTCCGGAGTGCGGTAGCTGAGCATCGCGAACTGCCGCGCCAGCGACAGCCCGTGGCTCTCGGCGCATTGCAGCTGGCCCAGTGCCACGGCGCGGCGCTGCAGCGCGCGCCAGGCCGCGGCATACGGATGCGCGCGGTGCGCGCCGCTGACCGCAATCAGCTTCTGCAGGCGCTGCGGATGCCGCACCGCCAGTTGCAGGCCGACCAGCGCGCCGTAGGAGTAGCCGACGAACCCGTGCAACTGCGCGATGTCCAGCGCGTCCAGCAGCGCGGCGATGGCATCGGCCTGGTCGGCACTGTCGATCGGCGCGTCCAGGCTGCCGTCGGCGCCGACGAAATCGAACGCCAGCAGCCGCCGCTGGGTGGGATCCAGCGCCCGCCCCGGCCCGACCAGGCCTTCCGCCCAGCCCTTCTCGGGAAAGCTGGCGTTGGCGGCGAGATGGCGGTGCGCGGAGATGCCGCCGGCGACGAACACCACCGGCGCGGCAGCCGGGCCGCTCAGTTCGTAGCGCAGGCGCAGCAGTTGCACACCGGCGTGGCGCAGCGGCAACGCGACCGCGATCTCGCCACGCATCGCGTGCACGCCGTCGGCCGGCGCGGCAACGCGGTCGTGGGACGGAATGGCGGAGGTGGGGCGGTCAGGCGAGTTCACGAGGCGCATGGCGGTATCCGGAGAGGAACGGCCATCGAGCTTCGCGGAGCTCGCGTTCGCCATGCAGAGGGCATGGATCGAACCATCTTTCGGCGGACGCGTGGGTCCCCGCAGGATTTGGCACCTACACGGCCGCTTGCGCGTCCGCTGGCTGCCCCGGCATCAAAGGGCCTGTCCCTCCGCCGGTCTCGATGGTGGAGCCAAGATGCCAGCGATTCTCGGCCATGTCAATCTCTTTATTCGGATGAAGCGATATGATTTTTCGATCCCTGGCCTCGTCCATACTCCGCTTTCCCCATCGCCGCCCCTGCCCGTGCGCCGACGCCGCCCCCGCCGCTGGCTTGCCGTGGTCCTGTCGCTGGCGGCAGTGACCGGCGCACCCGCGCAGCCGCTCCTGCGATGGAATGCCCCGCGACCCGAACCACAACCACCGCCAGCGTGGCTGCAGGTGAGCGCCCGCGACAGCGGCCTGCGCGAGGTTGCACTGGGCAATCCGCTCGGCGGCCCGGTGCAGATCCGCCTGCTCGGCGACAGCGCCGGCTTCACCGCCGTCCCCGCGCTGCCGCTGACGGTAGAGCTGGCCGCCGGCGAGCGCCGCGTGGTCGCGCGCCTGTATCCCCCCGGCGACCTCGCCGAGGCCGGCGGCGACGGCGCCCGACTGCGCATCGAGGCCGTCCCCGGTTCGCCGCGCGCCCATGCCGACGCGGTGCTGTATGCCCTGCCCTTCGCCGATCGCCCGGTGCGCATCGACCAGGGCTTCGGCGGCGCCTTCAGCCATCGCGATCCCGCCAATGCCTATGCCCTGGATTTCGCCCTGCCCGAAGGCACGCCGGTGCTGGCCGCGCGCGCGGGCGTGGTGATGGAGGTGCGCGACGACTTCCGCGAATCCGGCACCGACCCGCGCCTGGGCCAGGCCGCCAACCTGGTGCGGGTAGTGCACGCCGACGGCAGCATGGCGATCTACGCACACCTGGCCCCCGGCGGCGTGCAGGTGCGGGCGGGCCAGGCGGTGCAGCGTGGCGACCGCCTCGGCCTGTCCGGCAACACCGGCCTGAGCAGCGGCCCGCACCTGCATTTCGCTGTCCAGCTCAACCGCGGCCTGCGCCTGGAATCGGTGCCGTTCCGGATGGCCGGCCCGCTGGGCGAATTGCGCTTCGCCCATCCCACTCCACCCTGAGCGCGCCGCCTACCGTTCGTCGGCGAACGCATTGACATTCGCCAAGTGTATTGATGTATTAATACACATGGATGCAACCCATCTCCACGTCCAACCCAGCGCCCCCGAGCCGATCTACCGGCAGATCGCCGAACAGATCCGCCGCCTGGTCGCCGCCGGGCAATTGCGCCCAGGCGACGGTCTGCCTTCGGTACGCGAGGTCGCCGCGGTCCACGCGGTGAACCCGATGACGGTCTCGCGCGCCTACAGCCAGCTCGAAGCCGAGGGCGTGCTGGAACGCCTGCGCGGCCGCGGCATGGCGGTGGCCGCGACCGCCGCCGCACCGCAACGGCAGCGCCTGGAGTTGATCGAACCCCGGCTGCAGGAACTGGTCCGGCATTGCCGCGAACTGGGCCTGCCGGCGCCTCCCGTGATCGAACGTCTTGAACAGTTGTTTGGAGAACCTGGCGATGAGTAGCGTGGCGATGCAGAGCGCAATCCAGACCGATCTGGACATGGACCTGCCGCTGGCGGCGCACGACCTGCACCTGGCGTTCGGTGCCAGCGACGTGCTGCGAGGCGTGGGCCTGCAGATCGGGCGCGGCGAGGTCGTCGGACTGATCGGCCGCAACGGCGCCGGCAAGAGCACCCTGTTGGCCTGCCTGCTCGGCCTGCTGCAGCCGCAGCGCGGCCAGGCGCAGGTATTCGGCGGTCCGGCGCTGCGCCTGGACGACGCGCGCAAGGCGCGCATCGGCTTCGTGCCCCAGCAGCCCCAGGCCTTCGGCTGGATGCGCGTGACGGAACTGCTCGCCTTCGCCGCGCAGCTCTATCCGCACTGGGACGCGCAGCGCGCCGACACGCTGCTGCAGCGCTGGGAACTGGACCGCCGCCAGCGCATCGACACGCTTTCGCCCGGCCAGGCCCAGCGTCTGGCCCTGGTGCGGGCGCTGGCGGCGCGGCCGGCGCTACTGGTGCTGGACGAACCGGCCTCGGCGCTGGATCCGGTGGCGCGCCGCGACCTGATGCGCGAGATCGTCACCGAAACCTGCGATGCCGGCACCACCGTGCTGTTCTCCAGCCACATCGTCAGCGACCTGGAACGGGTGGCCTCGCGCGTGGCTTTCCTGCACCAGGGCCGGCTGCTGCTCGACCAGCCGCTGGACGAACTCAAGGACAGCGTGTTGCGACTCACGCTGCCGTCGGCCGCCGCCGCGCTGCTCGGCGACGCCGTGCTGCGCGGCGAACTCGCACGGCGCCGCAGCGCCGACGGCGGCACCGCCGTACTGCTGCACGCCAGCGAACCGCCTTCCGCCCTGCTCGGCGTGCCCGGTCTGCGCATCGACCGGCTCGGCCTGGAGGACCTGTTCATCGAGGTGGCGGGATGAAGCGCCTGCTCGCCGATCTGCGCCTGCTGTACGCGGCATCGGGCAGGACCCGATGGGTCTACCCCTGGGTGATCGCCGCGGCATTGGCCCTGACGTGGGTCGACAATCCACCATCGCCGCTGGTGCTGACCTGCCCCATCGTTCTGCTGCTCTGGGCACGACTCGGCGCACGCTTGCTGAGCCTGCTCGAGCAGGCGCATCGCCTGCGCCTTCCGGGGCTACGCAGTCGCTTCGCGCGCCTGTTCGCATTGGCGGTGACCGGCACAGTGCTGTTGCCGGTCCTGCTTTACACGCCGCGCGGCAGCGATCCCAGCCTGACGGCACCGACACTGCTGCTGTGCGCGTCCGGCGGGCTGCTGCTGGCGACAGCGCCGGCGTGGTCCAGTACCGCACTGCTGTGTCTGCCGCCCCTCGGCTTCATGCTGCACTACTGGGTCGGCGTGCCATTGGACGCGTACCCGCGCAGCACCATGCTGGTCATCGCTGCGGCGTGCGTCGCGGGCGCGACGTGGGCGTACCGCCGCGCCAGCACGCCTCGGCCCGTCGCGCTCGCGCCCTGGCTGCGTCCGCTGTGGATGAACCTGCAGCCGCGCCTGCCCAGCGATGGCGCGATCAGGCAGGTGGTCGCATCGCAAACCGGGCGCCGTGGGTGGATGCAGGGCATCGCGCGCCCCAGCGTTCCCTCGGGCCTGCACGGCGCACCGGAACGCGCCATGCGCTTCGCACTCGGTCCAGGTTTCGCTCCCGGCAGCGCGGCCGGCACCGCGCTGGCCGTCCTCGTCATGCCGTCGCTGGTGTTGCTGTGGACGCTGCTGCTGGTGGGCACGCAATCGCCGACGCTGCCACTGATCCTGGCCAACGTCATGGCCAACCTGTCCAGCGCGAAGTTCCTGCAACGACTGTGGCTGTGGCGCAAGCACGGCAACCTCGGCCTGATGGAAAGCGCCCTGCTGCCCGGCCTGGGCGCACCCGGGCAGATCGGCACGCTGTTCAACCAAGTGGTGCTGAAATGCGCGATCGCGGCGATGCTTCCGTGGCTGGGCCTGTCCTGGCTGCTCGGGCTGCTCAGACACGCCCCGACCGCCTACTACCCACTGACGGTGTCGATCACCCTGACCGGGACCCTGCTTGCCAGCACCGTCCTGCTGGCCTGCCTGCGCTGGCCGCGCAGCGTGTCGGCGCTGGTCGTGGCGCACTGCGCACTGACGCTGCTGGGCGCCATCAGCATCGGCCAGGTCGGCCTGCCCGGCGCGGTGGCACCGCACTGGCTGGCACCAGCCTGGAGCCTGCTGCTGCTCGGCATGGTCATCGTCTACAACCTGGTGGCACGCCAATCCAGCAAGCGCCCGCACCCCTGGCTGCTCAACTGAACGGCCGTAGCGGGAAGCCCGCTATAATCGCGGGCTTCCTCCGTTGCCGATGACGCCCTTCCGGGCGTGCCGCCCATGTCCGAAGTCGCCACCGAAGCTGCGCGCCGCCGCACCTTCGCCATCATTTCCCACCCCGACGCCGGCAAGACCACGCTGACCGAAAAGCTGCTGCTGTTCGGCGGGGCGATCCAGATGGCCGGCTCGGTGAAGGGCCGCAAGGCCGCGCGCCACGCCACCTCGGACTGGATGGCGCTGGAAAAGGAGCGCGGCATCTCGGTGACCTCGTCGGTGATGCAGTTCCCGTACGAAGGCAAGATCATCAACCTGCTCGACACCCCCGGCCACGCCGACTTCGGCGAGGACACCTACCGCGTGCTCACCGCGGTGGACTCGGCGCTGATGGTGATCGACGTGGCCAAGGGCGTGGAAGAGCGCACCATCAAGCTGATGGAGGTGTGCCGGCTGCGCGACACGCCGATCATGACCTTCATCAACAAGCTCGACCGCGAGGGCAAGGATCCGATCGACCTGCTCGACGAGGTCGAGACCGTGCTCGGCATCGAATGCGCGCCGGTGACCTGGCCGATCGGCATGGGCCAGCGCCTGAAGGGCGTGGTGCACCTGGTGACCGGCGAAGTGCACCTGTACGAACCCGGCCGCAACTTCACCCGCCAGGATTCGACCATCTTCCCGTCGCTGGACGCGCCCGGCCTGGCCGAGAAGATCGGCGAACAGATGCTGGCCGAACTACGCGAGGAACTGGAACTGGTGCAGGGCGCCAGCCACGCCTTCGACCTGGACGCCTACCGCGCCGGCAAGCAGACCCCGGTGTTCTTCGGTTCGGGCGTCAACAACTTCGGCGTGCAGCCGCTGCTGGACTTCTTCGCCGAGCACGCGCCGCCGCCGCAGCCGCGCGCCACCACCGGCCGCCAGGTGCAGGCAGGCGAGGACAAGCTGACCGGCTTCGTGTTCAAGATCCAGGCCAACATGGATCCGCAGCATCGCGACCGCGTCGCGTTCATGCGCATCTGTTCGGGCCGCTTCGCTGCCGGCATGAAGACCCTGCACGTGCGCACCGGCAAGGAGGTCAAGCTGGCCAACGCGCTGACCTTCATGGCCAGCGACCGCGAGATCGCCGCCGAGGCCTATCCCGGCGACGTCATCGGCATCCACAACCACGGCACCATCTCCATCGGCGACACCTTCACCGAAGGCGAGTCGCTGTCGTTCACCGGCATTCCCAATTTCGCCCCGGAACTGTTCCGCCGCGCGCGCCTGCGCGACCCGCTCAAGCTCAAGCAATTGCAGAAGGGCCTGGCGCAGCTGTCCGAGGAAGGCGCCACCCAGTTCTTCCGCCCGCTGATGAGCAACGACCTGATCCTCGGTGCGGTCGGCACGCTGCAGTTCGACGTGGTCGCCTACCGGCTCAAAGACGAGTACGGCGTGGACGCCAGCTTCGAACCGGTGGGCGTGGTCACCGCGCGCTGGGTGCACTGCGACAACCCCAAGAAGCTGGAAGAGTTCCGCGAGAAGAACGCGATGAACCTCGGCATCGACGCCGCCGGCGAACTGGTCTACCTGGCGCCGACCCGGGTCAACCTGCAACTGGCGCAGGAACGCGCGCCGGACGTGCGCTTCGCCGCCACGCGCGAACACGCGCACAGCGTGGCGGTGGAATGACCGCCATGTGACCGCGGGCGTGCGCCGGCTGAGCGCACGCCCAACCGGCGGCGCCGTGTTGCGCCGCAGCGGATGCGAACCGCTCGCAATTGCGCTACCGTGCGGGCCCATGGATGCAGACCGGTCGCCCGCCTACTCGAACGCCGACGCGCAGCCTTCCACGGACTGGCGCGACGAACTGGCCAGCGCCCTGACCCACGGCCTCGGCGCCATCGCCGCGCTGGCCGGCGGCTCGGTGCTGATCACCCTGGCCGCCATCTACGGCGACGGCTGGCAGCTCGCCACCGCCATCGTGTTCAGCGTCACCTTGCTGCTGCTGTACGTGGCCTCGACGCTGTACCACGCCATCCCGCATCCCGGCGCCAAGGCGCGCCTGCAGATCTTCGACCACTGCGCGATCTATCTATTGATCGCCGGCACCTACACCCCGTTCACCCTGATCGGCCTGCGCGGCCCGTGGGGCTGGGGCCTGTTCGCAGCGATCTGGACCATCGCCGTGGCCGGGGTGATCTTCAAGCTGTTCTTCACTGGTCGCTTCCGCCTGCTGTCGACCATCCTGTACATCGCGATGGGCTGGCTGATCGTGGTGGCGATCGAACCGCTGCTGCGCTCCGTCGACGCCTGGACCCTGGGCTGGCTGCTGGCCGGCGGCCTGTTCTACACCCTCGGCACGTATTTCTACCAGCGCGACACCGTGCGCTACTTCCACGCCATCTGGCATCTGTTCGTCCTCGCCGGCAGCGTCTGCCACTTCGTGGCGGTGACCGGCCAGGTGCTCTGAGACGGCCGATCGCTTTCGCACCCCGTGCACGGCGGCTGCCTAGGATGGCCGCATGGCTCGCGACCCCGCTTCCGCATCCCGCTCCTGGCCTTGGCGGCGCAACGACGGCCGCCTGCGGCGCTGGCCGTTCGTGCTCGGCGCGCTGGTGCTGCTCCTGCTCGTCATCATCCTGATCTTCGACTGGAACTGGTTCAAGGCGCCAGTGGAACGCGCGGTGCAGGCGCGCACCGGCCGCGCCTTCCATATCGACGGCAACCTGGACGTGGACCTGGGCCGCATCGTCACCGTGCGTGGCGATCGCCTGCGCTTCGCCAACGCCGACTGGTCGAAGCAGGCGCAGATGGCCAGCGCCGACCGCGCCGAACTGGACATCGCGCTGTGGCCGCTGCTGCGCGGACGCGTGCGCATCCCCGAGATCCGCCTGACCAAGCCCGATCTGCTGCTGGAAACCGGACCGAACGGACAGCCCGGCAACTGGGTGTTCGGCCAGTCCGACGGCGGCCGTCCGGTCGTGCTCGGCGCCCTGCTGGTACAGCAGGGACACCTGCGCTTCCAGGACCCGGCCGGGCGCACCGAGATCGACATCGCCGTCGACAGCCAGGTCGGGCAGCGCCGCCGTGACGATGCCGCCCCGCCGATCGCGGTCAGCGGCGACGGCCGCTGGCGCGGCAATCCCTTCACCCTGAAAGGCAGTACCGCCTCGCCGCTGGAGCTGAGCGAGAGCGACCATCCGTTCCGCGTCGACCTGCGCGGCAGCGCCGGCAGCACCCGCGCGCACATGCGCGGCACCCTCACCAATCCGTTCCAGTTGCGCGTGTTCGACCTGCAACTGCAACTGGCCGGCACGGACATGGCCCACCTGTATCCGCTGCTGGGCATCGCCATCCCCTCCACCCCGCCCTATCAGTTGGACGGACGCCTGCAGCGCGACGGCGATCGCTGGCGCTACCAGGACTTCCGCGGCCGCGCCGGCGACAGCGACCTGGCCGGCACGGTGCAGATCGACACTGCGGGCCAGCGCCCGTTCCTGCGCGCCGACCTGCGTTCGCAGCGGCTGGATTTCGACGATCTGGCCGGCTTCGTCGGCGCACCGCCGCGCACCGGCGCCGGCGAGACCGCCAATGCCGAGCAGAAGGCGCAGGCAGCCAAGCTCGCCGCCACCGACAAGGTGCTGCCGTCCACCCCATACGACCTCGGCAAGCTGCGCGCGATGGATGCCGACGTGCGCTGGAAGGCGCAGCGCATCAATGCGCCGTCGCTGCCGCTGGACGACATGGACGCGCATCTGAAGCTCGATGACGGCGTCCTGCTGCTGCAACCGCTGAACTTCGGCGTGGCCGGCGGCGATCTGCGCTCGGATATCCGCATGGATGCACGCAAGCCCACGCTGTTCACCCGCGCGCAGGTGTCGATCCGCGGCGTGCAGCTGGGCAAGCTGTTCCCCGACGGCAAACTGGCCAAGGAAGCGGCGGGCGCGATCGGCGGCGAGATTGCGTTGGCCGGCAGCGGCAACTCGATCGCGCAGATGCTCGGCAGCGCCGACGGCAGCGTCGCCGTCGGCATGGGCAAGGGCCGCATCAGCAATCTGGTGATGGAGCTGGCCGGCCTGGATATCGCCGAATCGCTGAAGTATCTGGTGACCAAGGACCGAGAGATCCCGGTACGCTGTGCGTTCGGCGACTTCGGCGTGCAGCACGGAGTGATGACCTCGCGCGGCCTGGCCTTCGACAGCACCGACACCCTGCTGGTCGGCAGCGGCACCATCGACCTGGGCCAGGAACGCCTGGACCTGCTGCTGAAGGCGCAACCCAAGGACCACAGCATCCTCGCCCTGCGCTCGCCGCTGCGCGTCGGCGGCACCTTCAAGGACCCGAGCTTCCGCCCCGACTTCAAGGCCCTGGGCCTGCGCGGCGCGATCGCTGTCGCCCTGGGCAGCATCGCCCCACCGGCCGCCCTGCTGGCGACCATCGAGACCGGGCCGGGCAAGGATATTCAGTGCGGCCGTTGAAGCCGGGAGTGGGGAATCGGGAATGGGGAATCGTCAGATCAAGAGCGCATTGCGTGGTCTGACATCGCCAGGCGAATCACGCCCAAACGCATAACGCGGGATCCGCGCTCCTGCCTTTCCCATTCCCCATTCTCTTTTCCCGACTCCCAGCCCCTCAGCTCCTGATGTACTCCTGCAACTGATTCAGCTCCTCGCGCTGCTCTTCGATCACCGCCTTGACCAGGTCGCCGATCGAGATCACGCCGATCACGCGGCCGGCGTCCACTACCGGCAGGTGGCGGATGCGCTGCCCGGTAATCAGTTCCATGCACTGCTGCACGCTCTGCGACGGGTCCACGGTGTGCACCCTGCTGCTCATGATGTCGCGCACCGGCGTGGTCGCCGAGGAGCGGTCCTGCAGGACCACCTTGCGTGCGTAATCGCGCTCGGACAGGATCCCGGACAGCTGTCCGTCCTGCAGCACCAGCACCGCGCCGATGCCCTTGGCGGCCATCAGCCGCAGCGCCTCGATCACCGCCGTGTCCGGCGCGACCGCGTGGATCTCATTGCCCTTTTCGCTCAAGACCTGCCGTACCGTCCGCATCGCTGCCTCCCGGTTCGCTGGATCGCACGGCCGAGCATACTCCTTCGCCCGGTGCACGCCAGGTCTCCACCAGGTACAGCGGACGTTGCTTGGATTCCTCGTACAGCCGGCCCAGGTATTCGCCGATCAGGCCCAGCGCGATCAGTTGCACGCCGCCCAGGAACAGGATGACCGCCATCATCGTCGGCCAGCCGGCCACCGGGTCGCCCCACAGCGCCGCTTTGACTACCACCCAGATCGCGAACAGGAAGGCGCCCACCGCTGTCGCCAGGCCCAGGTAGGTGGCCACCCGCAACGGCGCGGTGGAGAAGCCGGTGATGCCGTCCAGGGCGAAGTTCCACAACCGCCACAGGCTGAACTTGCTGCGCCCGGCCAGCCGCGGCGCACGCCGGTACGGCACCGCCAGGCGGCGGAAACCGATCCAGCCGAACAATCCCTTCATGAAGCGGTGGCGCTCGCGCAACTGCCGCAGCGCGGCCAGCGCGCGCGGCGACAGCAGGCGGAAATCGCCGGTGTCGGCCGGGATCGGCGTCTTCGACAGGCGCCCGATCACCCGGTAGAACAGCGCCGCGGTGCCGCGCTTGAGCCAGCCCTCGCCTTCGCGCACCAGGCGCGTCCCGTAGATATCGTCATAGCCGGCGCGCCAATGCGCGACGAACTGTCCGATCAGTTCCGGCGGATCCTGCCCATCGGCGTCCAGCAGCATCGCCGCGCCGCGATCGACGCAGTCCAGACCGGCGGTCAGCGCCAGTTCCTTGCCGAAATTGCGTGACAGGCGCAGCGCGCCGACCCGCGGATCGGACGCGGCCAGCGTCTGGATCGTCTCCCAGGTGGCATCGCGGCTGCCGTCGTCCACGTACAGCACCCGCCCCTCCAATCCCGGCACGGCGTCGAGCGCAGCGACGATGCGCGGGTGCAACAGCGGCAGGGTCTGCGCCTCGTTGAACGCAGTGACGACGACGGTAAGACGTTCGGATTCCATCGGCGGATGGTACGGAGCCGCCTGCACGTTAACCAGCGGCGCGCGGCGCCTGACGAACTGTTGCCTTCTCCCATCGGGAGAAGGTGCCCCGAAGGGGGGGATGAGGGTGCGCCTGCCGCCGAACCCCACCACGCTCACCTGCCGCCGCACCCTCACCCCAACCCCTCTCCCGAAGGGAGAGGGGCTTTGAATCCCTTCTCCCATCGGGACCATGGCCCCCTTCTTGGGGGAAGGTGCCCCGAAGGGGCGGATGAGGGTGCGCCTGCCGCCGAACCCCACCACGCTCACCTGCCGCCGTACCCTCACCCCAACCCCTCTCCCGGGGGGAGAGGGGCTCAAGCTACGGCGCCTGCAGATAAGCCGGGCCGCCCAGTTGCCGGGTCTGGCGCTGGATCCAGTTGGCGCGGCCCTGCACGTACGGGCCTGGACGCGCGGCGTTGTAGCGCTGCGGCGCCGGCAGCACCGCCGCCAGCAGCGCGCTCTGCGCCGGCGTCAGCTGCGCCGCGTCCTTGTTCCAGAAGCTGCGCGCCGCCGCCTGTGCGCCATACACGCCGTCACCGAACTCGGCAACGTTGGCGTACACCTCCAGAATGCGCTGCTTCGACCACAGCGCCTCGATCAGCACCGTGTACCAGGCCTCCAGGCCCTTGCGCAGCCAACTGCGGCCTTGCCACAGGAACAGGTTCTTGGCGACCTGCTGGCTGATGGTGCTGGCGCCGCGCAGACGGCCGCCGCGCGCGTTGTGGTCGCGCGCCTTCTCGATCGCATCCAGGTCGAAGCCGTGATGGCTTGGGAAGCGCTGGTCTTCCGCGGCGACCAGGGAGATCGGCAGGCTCGGCGCGATCTGCGCGGTGTCGCGCCAGTCGTACGCGATGCGGTACGACCAGTCGCCACTGGCCCAGGCACCAAGCTGGCGCTCCAGCATCATCGCCGAGAACGGCGGGTCGACGAAGCGCAGCAGCAACACCTGCGACACGCTCGCCAGCACGAACAGCAACGGCGCCAGCAGCAGCCAGCGCCGCCAGCGCCTGACCCGCGGACGCGCCGGAAGGGCGCCACTTGCATCGCGGCGCCCCGCCCCCATTCCTATGCTTTCTTCGATCTGGTCCACCGTGACGATCCACTCTCGTGCGGTCGCCATCTTCCCATGCGCAGCGAGGCCGCAATGCATTCTTCCGACGATCGTCTGACCCGCTTCCTGCTCCCCGGCGCCGGCGTGCGCGGCGTACACGTGCGCCTGCACGACACCTGGCGCGAGATCCTGGCGCCGGCCAGCTATCCCGCCGCGGCCACCGAACTGCTGGGCGAGGCCTGCGTCGCCGCGGCCCTGTTCACCGGGCATACCAAGGTCGACGGGCGCCTGTCGGTGCAGTTGCGCAGCCAGGGCGCGCTGCGCACCCTGTTCGCCGAGTGCACCGCCGCCGGCACGCTGCGCGGCATCGTCCAGTTGGGCGAGGGCCAGGACGCGCCGCGCGACCTGCGGGTGCTCGGCGACGATGCCCTGCTGGCGATCACCATCGAGAACCCCGGCCTGGACCCGCGCGAACCGCAGCGTTACCAGAGTCTGGTGGCAATGTCCTCGGCCGAGCTGGACGAAGCCTTCGAGGACTACTTCCGCCAGTCCGAGCAGTTGCCGACGCGGCTGATCCTGGCCGCCGACGGTACGCACGCCGCCGGCCTGCTGTTGCAGAAGCTGCCGGGCGACGCCGGCGACGAGGACGGCTGGAACCGCGCCGGCGCGCTGTTCGAGACCGTCGGCGAGGCCGAACTGCTGGCCACGCCGGCCGAAACCCTGCTGCACCGACTGTTCCACGAGGAAACCCCGGAACTGCTCGGCGACCGCCCGCTGCGCTTCGGTTGCTCGTGCTCGCGCGAGCGGGTCGCGGCGATGCTGCGCTCGCTCGGCGAGGAAGAAGCGCGGGCGGCGGCCGAGGCGACCGGCCAAGTTGAGATCCGCTGCGAGTTCTGCGGCCGCCACTATGACTTCCCCTTGACGGAATTCGGAGTATTGTTTGCCGTAACGCAGGCTGAACCGACGTCCTCGGAGCGCTTGCACTAGCTGAAACGCGCGTCGCGACCGGGGAGTCCGACTTGTTAAAGAAACATAAACCCTCTAGCATCGACCACCCTGTCCGGCGGGAACTTTCGTGCCCGCCCCAAGTCTCAGATTGCTGATGCGACCCTTCCTGCGCCTACCGCTCGCCCTGCTGATCGCCCTTGCGGCGAGCACGGGCGCGCACGCGCAGAGCAAGCCCGCCACTGGTCACGACCGCACCGTGTTGCCGGTCTGGAACAAGGGCAGCGGCAAGGTCGAGGCGCTGCTGTACCTGGAGCCCACCGGCGAACAGGCGGTCGGCGCGCGCTGGCATTTCGGCCGCAACTCCCTGGATGCAGCGTTCGGCCTGTCCTCCGGCGACTCGCTGGGCCTGCTGTGCAACAGCGCCAGCGGCGGCAGCATCAGCGGCTTGGCCAGCCACTGCATGCTGGCCAGCCTGGGCGACGACGACGGCACCACCGGCCACCATGTCGCCGCCACCACCACCTTCAACCGCCCCGGCGGGCGCCTGTCGCTGTCGGCGGGCACCGGCCGCGAGAACCTCCCCGCCTGGCTGGCCGGCGCCAACAAGACGCCGTCGATGCGGATGGAGCAGAACGACCTGACCGTCTTCGCACAGCAGAACATCGGCCGCGAGGGCTTCGTCTCGATCGGCGGCACCTACGCCAAAGCCCGCCTGGTGCCGATCGCCGACGCCACCCCGGCCATGCTCGACCGCTGGGACAGCAAGAGCCTGAGCATCGGCGGCGGCTACGGCTCGTTCAGCGCCAACGTGATCGGCCGTGTCGTCGACGCCCCCGGCCAACCCGGCAAGTGGACCGGCCTGGGCGTGGGCCTGACCTGGCGCACCCCATGGAGCGGCCAGCTGACCGTGGGCGCCGAGAACGTCATCACCAGCGGCAAGAACCCGTTCTCGCCGAACAACATCAGCACCGAAGAGGGGACCATCCCCTACGTGCGCTACGAGCAGGATCTGTAGGCCTCGCCAACTCGGTCTCACCACGAGACACACGCCGCCTGCCCAACAGCTCCTCACGGGGCTTTTTTCATTTCTGAAACACCACAAGACGGGGCGTCCAACGTCTTTCAACTCCCCGCTCTTAACGACTCTTTAATTTCAGCGGGAACGCAGTTACTATCGGTTCACCCTACGGTTTTGGCTCCGCATTTCGGCGCCCCGTCGGCCAGTTCGCAACCATATCGCATTCGGAGAGAGAGCCAATGATCTGCAAGACCACCAAACTGCGCGACGCAGTTTTGATCGCCCTTGCCGCGAGTACGGGCGGTGCCGCCAGCGCCGCGTTCGCACAGGACGCCAACAGCGGTACCACCACGCTCGACCGCATCGAAATCACCGGCTCGCGCATCAAGCGCGCCGACGTGGAGACGTCGCAGCCGGTCTTCAGCATGTCGCGCGAAGACATCCAGGCGCAGGGCCTGACCTCGATCGGCGACGTGCTGCAGAATCTGTCTGCCAACGGCTCCACGCTTAACTCCACCTATAACAACGGTGGTAACGGCGAAACCCGCGTCAGCCTGCGCAACCTCGGCTCCAATCGCACCCTGGTACTAGTCAACGGCCGCCGCTGGGTCGCTGGCACCGGTCTGGGCGGCGCCACCGATCTGAACACCATCCCGACCGCCGCCATCGAGCGCGTGGAAGTCCTGAAGGACGGCGCCTCGGCGATCTATGGCTCCGACGCGATCGCCGGCGTGGTCAACATCATCCTGCGCAAGGATTTCGACGGCGCCGAAGCAAACGCCTATTACGGCCAGTTCAGCAAGGGCGATGGCGCGCGCCAGAGCTTCGACGTGACCATCGGCAGCACCGGCGAACGCTTCAGCGCGCTGTTCGGCGCCGGCTACGTCAAGGAAGATCCGGTGATGGCCGGCGACCGCGCGATTTCCGCCGTGCCGATCTACAAGACCGGCACCGCCTTCGGCAGCACCACCAGCCCGAACGGTCGCTTCGCGGTGTGCAACGGCACCTTCGCCAATGGCGTGTGCAGCGGTACCCAGACCCGTCCGAACGGCACCGCCGGCCAATTCGGCTACGACGCCGGCTCGACACCCGCCAACTGGCGCAACTGGGGCGCGGGCGTCAACGATCTCTACAACTTCGCCCCGGACAACTACCTGCTGACTCCGCAGGAGCGCAAGTCGATCTTCGGCCAGGCGATGTTCAAGATCACCGACAACGTCAGCTTCTCCGCACAGGCGACCTACAACAATCGCCAGTCCGAGCAGTTGCTCGCCTCGATGCCGATCGTGCTCGGCACAGGCCCCGGCGCCGGCGTCCAGGCCCGCACCATCGCGATCTCGCCGAATAGCATCTACAACCCGTTCGGCCGCACCGTCTCGCGCGTGCAGCGTCGCGCCACCGAAACCGGCGGCCGCAGCTTCAAGCAGAACGTCGATACTTTCGGCTTCGTCGGCGCCCTTGAGGGCAGCTTCGAGCTGGGCGATCGCTACTTCTCCTGGGATGCGGGCATGAGCTATGGCCGCAACGACCAGAACGACACCACCACCGGCCTGTTCAATCTGCTGTCGCTGCGCAACGCGGTGGGTCCGTCCTTCATCGACGCCACCGGCACCGCGCGTTGCGGCACCCCGGGTGCGATCGTCAACGGCTGCGTGCCGGCGAACCTGCTGGGCGGCGTCGGCGGCCTGACCCCGGAGATGCTGAACTACATCACCTTCGTCGCGCACGACGAATACCAGTACAAGATGAAGCAATACTTCGCCAACCTCACCGGCGAAGTCGCCGACCTGCCCGGCGGCACCCTGGCCTTCGCCGCCGGCGTGGAGCACCGTGCCGAAAGCGGCTACGACTCGCCGGACGCGCTGATCGCCTCGGGCAACACCACCGGCAACGTGCGTACCCCGACCTCGGGCGGCTATTCGCTGGACGAAGCCTACCTGGAAATCTCGATCCCGCTGCTCAAGGACGTGACCCTGTTCAAGGAGCTGGAATTCGACGTCGCAACGCGCTATTCGAAGTACGACACCTTCGGCAACACGGTCAACAGCAAGTTCGGTTTCAAGTGGAAGCCGATCGACGACCTGCTGATCCGCGGCAACTGGGCGCAGGGCTTCCGCGCGCCGTCGGTGTCCGAGCTGTTCCAGGGCGTCGCCGACAGCTTCGAGCAGATCGCCGACCCCTGCTCGACCACCTTCGGCGGCGGCTATGCGGGCCTGACCGCCGAACAGCGCGCGCGCTGCTCCGCGCAGGGCGTACCGGCGGGCGGCTACGACCAGGGCAACGCGCAGATCCGCATCAGCACAGGCGGCAACGTCAACCTGAAGCCGGAAACCTCCACCACCAAGACCCTCGGCTTCGTCTGGAGCCCGAGCTTCGTCAGCGGCTTCGACGTGTCGCTGGACTGGTGGCAGATCAAGCTGGAAAACACCATCACCAGCTTCAGCGGCCAGCGCATTCTGGACGATTGCGTGAAGGATGGGGTCGCTCAGGCCTGCTCGCTGTTCTCGCGTAACGCCGACGGTTCCATCAACGAACTGCTGTCCGCTGGCCTGAACATCGGCTCAACGCTGGTGGAAGGTTATGACATGACCGTCAACTACCGCCTGCCCGAGCAGTCGTGGGGCACGCTGTCCTTCAACTGGGATACCACCTACTACGCCCGGAACGAGGACAACAACGACGGCAACAACAAGGTCGGCGAGTACTCGGATCGCAACAATAACTGGCGCATCCGCTCCAACCTGTTGGCGCGCTGGGAGTTGGGCGATGTCGGCGCCACCTGGTCGATGCGCTACTACTCCAAGCAGGACGAACCCTGCCCGTTCAGCACCAACGACTATGGCTTCGGCCAACTCTGCAGCAACTTCAACACCAACCCGGACCTGTCCTACAACAAGCTGGGCGCCACCGTGTACAACGATGCGTCCTTCTATTGGAAGGCGCCCTGGAACGCGAAGATCACCCTGGGCGTGAACAACATCTTCGCCCGCAACCCACCGGTCTCGTACACGACCTTCGCCAACAGCTTCGATCCGCAGTACGAAGTGCCGGGCCGTTTCCTGTACATGCAGTACAACCAGAAGTTCTGATCCACTCGTCGTCGCGTCACCCGATGCAGCCCCGCAATGGGCTGCATCTTTTTTTGGGCGACGGAACCGGTCGATTGCGACGGCAGTTCGATCCGGGGCTCCGGCGGGCGTCGGCTACGCCAGTCCCAGAGCGGAGCGTAACGGCTGCAGTTGCGCCGCATACGGCGCCCACACCCGCGCGCGATCCGCGCGCAGACCACCCTGCATCAGTCCGACGCTCGCCGTCGCGACCGCGCCATGAGCCCGCTCCAGATCCAGCATCTGCGGCTGGTACGGCAATCCGCAGAAGGCCGCGACCTGGCGCAACGTCGCCTCCGGCTGCGCGACCAGCGCTGCGTAATCGACCCGCAACAGTGCGTCGGGCAGGCTGCGCTCCCAATGCTGCATCAGCCGCTGGTGTGCAACGAAGTAGCCGGCCATTTCATGCTGCGTGTAGGAATAGCCGGCCACGCCCGAATACAGCACGCGCAGATTGGAGAAGCAGGTATCCATCGGATCGCGCGCCATCCACACGATCCTGGCTTGCGGCAACGCCTTGCGGATGAAGCCGACATTCAACGCATTGGCCGGCAGTTTCTCCACGAGGACATCCCGGCCCTGGACTGCCCACGCGGCCGCGTGCAGATAGTCGGCGCCTGCGCGGCGCAGCGCGTCCGAATCCAGGCGCGCGAGCATATCCAGCGAGAGCGCATCCCGCGCCGCGGTATTGGTGACGCCGCGCAGTTGCTCGGGAAACAGATAGGACTCGCCCACCGAGCGGACCTGGGAATGGCGCACGAGCATCTGTTCGAGCAGCGTGGTGCCGCTGCGGTGCATTCCCACGATGAAGATCGGACGCGGACCACCTTCCGTTATCGGCATCGGCTCGGCCAGATACGCCGGCGAACACCGCCGCTCGATGCCATCCAGCAAGGCCAGCGAATCGGACAGGCGGTAATCGATGCGCCGGCGCGCGCTGCCGCATGCCTGCTCCAGTGCCTGCCATGCCTCGGCGTGCTCGCCCAGATCGTGCAGTTCCTTGTGCAGGGCGAAATTCAGATAGGTTTCGCCCATGGAACCTGGCGGACAGCGCCTCAGCGCGTCGCGCAGGCGGCCCACATGATTGGACGCGTGCCGCTGGGTATGCAGCGCGGCCATCATCCAGAACGCCTGCGCCATCGCCGGATCGGCACGTAATGCCGCTTCGTAGTGGATTTCGGCACCGTTGCGGTCGCCGAGGAAGAACAACAGGTTGCCCTTGAAGTACAACGAAGCGGCATGCCCCGGCGCAAGACGCAGGCCGCGCTCCACCAGGGTCAATGCCAGCGCGTGCTCGCCGATGTCGCTCAGCAGCACCGCCGCTTCGGCCAGTTGCTGCGGCGACATGGCCGAGAGCAACGACTGATCGCGCAACAGCGCGATCAGTCGCTCGTATTCGTTGAAATGGCGCAGGCGCCTGGCCAGTTCGAACGCCTGTGCCGGGCTCAACCGGGACATCGCGGCCAGCCTCATCGTCGCGGTCTTGGCCTCCGCATGGCGTCCCAGCACCAGAAGGGCGTGCGACAGGCCCAGATAGCCATCAGCCTGGTCCGGCGCCAGCGCCACGGCCTGCGCGAACGCGACCTCGGCACGATCGAACCGCCGCGCTGCGATCGCACTGCGGCCCTGGGCCAGCAACGCGCCGATCTGCTCATCGGAGCCGGTCATCATCTTCCTTCAGGATTGCCTGGGCGGTGACGCGCGCCGGCCCGGCCTCAGCCCGGAATCAAGGTCACGATGACGTGTTCGACGTAGGCCTCGAAGTCCTCGCGCGCCTGCTTGGGCTGGTGCAATTGCAGCGAAAGCTGCAGGAAGCCGACGTAGGCGGCATAGGCCAGGCGTGCGCGATGTTGCGCATCGGTCCGGCTGAGCCCGGCCTGGCGGAACGAGGCGATCAGATACTCCATGCGCCGCTGCGAGACCCGGTCGATCACCGGCCGCACCGCGGGATGATCGAGCGCCTTCAGCAACTCGCTGTAGATGATGTGCGGCTTGACCTCGTGCGCGACCAGTTGGAACAGCGCGCGCAGCCGCGTGCGCGGATCCGGCACCTCTTCCAGGCTGCCGAACACCTGCTGCTGCTCGACCAGTTCCCAGCGCTCCAGCGCGGCCTGCAGCAGCGCATCGCGCGAGGGGAAGTGCCAGTAGAAGCTGCCCTTGGTGACGCCCAGGCGCCGCGCCAGCGGCTCCACCGCCACCGCGCTGACGCCCTGTTCGGCGATCAGGTCCAGGGCGGCCTGCGCCCAGTCTTCGGCACTGAGCCGGTTGTTGCGGCCACCGCCGGAAGCGGCGCCGTCGTCGGAGGAAGGAGCGGGCGCGGTATTCATCCGTGGATTTAACCATACGGGGACGTCGGTTGCAGTATGTGGCCTTCACGAGGGCGGCGCAAATGCCCGGCAGCATTGGCTTTTCGCACCCATACTGCATCGTATTGACATGCCGCGCAGAGCAACCATACTATCTCGTATGGTTTCCGCTTCCGCCACCATCCCGCATGCCGCCTCGGCTACCCTCTCGGGTGCCGGCGAGCTGGCGCTGGCCGCGACCGTCACCGGTCCCGGCGAGGCCGGATCGGTGCTGTTCGCGCATGGCTTCGGCCAGACCAAGCATGCCTGGTCGGCGACCGCCGCGGCGCTGCAGGCGCACGGCTACCGCAGCGTCGCCTATGACGCGCGCGGCCATGGCGATTCGGCGCGCAACCCGGCGGACCTGCCCTATCGCGGCGAGCAATTCACCGACGACCTGATCGTGGTCGCTGGCGAGATGTCGCCGCCACCGGTGCTGGTCGCCGCCTCGATGGGCGGGCTGTTCGGGCTGATCGCCGAATCGCGCTGGCCGGGCCTGTTCCGCGCGATGGTGCTGGTGGATATCACCCCGCGCTGGCAGCCGGCCGGGGTCGAGCGCATCCTCGCCTTCATGACCGCGCACCCCCATGGCTTCGCCAGCCTGGACGAGGCCGGCGACGCGATCGCCGCCTACCTGCCGCAGCGCGCGCGCAAGTCGCCCGAGGCGCTGCGCAGCGTCCTGCGGCAACACCCCGACGGCCGCTGGTACTGGCACTGGGACCCGCGCCTGGTCGAAGAGCTGGCGCGCGACAGCGACCAGCACCAGGGCGCGATCGCGCAGGCCGCCGCGCACGTGCAGTGCCCGCTGCTGCTGATCAGCGGCGGCCGCAGCGATCTGGTCACGCCGCAGACCATCGAAGAGTTCCTGTCGCTGGTGCCGCATGCGCAGCATGCGCATCTGCCCGAAGCCACGCATATGCTGGCCGGCGACGACAACGCCGCATTTACCGCCACTGTGTTGCACTACCTGGACGCCCTGCCACCGGCCTGCGCCGGCGCATCGTCCGCCGTCACCGAGTACCTCCCCGGAGCACGCCCATGAGCATCATTGCCCCCTTCCTCGTGTTGTTGCTGGCCGGCGCGTTCGCCGCCTATCACCGCATGCGGCTCGCCGTCTGGGCCGCGTTGAGCGCCACGCTGCTGGTCGCGTGCTGGCTGCTCGGCGCCAACCACGTCGCCACCATCGTCGCGGCCGTCGTGCTGGCGGTGGTCGCGATGCCGCTGCTGTTGCCGTTCGTGCGCAAGCCGCTGCTCACCGCGCCGATGCTGAAGGTGTTCCGCAAGGTGCTGCCGCCGCTGTCGCAGACCGAGCGCATCGCTCTGGAAACCGGCTCGGTCGGCTTCGAAGGCGAGCTGTTCACCGGCGACCCGGACTGGCAGAAGCTGCTGAACTATCCCAAGCCGCAGCTGACCGCCGAAGAGCAGGCCTTCCTCGATGGCCCGGTGGAAGAGCTGTGCCGGATGACCAACGACTGGGAAATCACCCACGTCCACGCCGACCTGCCGCCTGAGATCTGGAGCTTCATCAAGAAGAACAAGTTCTTCGGCATGATCATCCCGAAGGAATACGGCGGCCTGGGCTTCTCCGCGCTGGCCCACCACAAGGTGATCCAGAAGATCGCCTCGGTCTCCAGCGTGGTCAGTTCCACCGTCGGCGTGCCCAACTCGCTGGGCCCGGGCGAACTGCTGTTGCATTACGGCTCCAAGGAGCAGAAGGACTACTACCTGCCGCGTCTGGCGGTGGGCCAGGAAGTGCCCTGCTTCGGCCTGACCGGTCCGTTCGCCGGCTCCGATGCCACCTCGATTCCCGACTACGGCATCGTCTGCAAGGGCGAGTGGAACGGCGCCAACGTGCTCGGCGTCAAGCTGACCTTCGACAAGCGCTACATCACCCTGGCCCCGGTGGCGACCCTGGTCGGCCTGGCGTTCCGCATGTACGACCCGGAAGGCCTGATCGGCGACACCAAGGACATCGGCATCACCCTGGCGTTGCTGCCGCGCGAGACCCCGGGGGTCGAGATCGGCCGCCGCCACTTCCCGCTGAACTCGCCGTTCCAGAACGGCCCGATCCATGGCCGCGAAGTGTTCATCCCGCTGAGCCAGTTGATCGGCGGCGTGGAAATGGTCGGCAAGGGCTGGAACATGCTCAACGAGTGCCTGGCCGTCGGCCGCTCGATCACCCTGCCCTCCACCGCCAGCGGCGGCGCCAAGTTCGGCGCGGTCGTCACCGGCGCGTATGCGCGCATCCGCAAGCAGTTCGGCCTGTCGGTCGGCCGCTTCGAAGGCGTGGAAGAGGCGCTGGCGCGAATCGGCGGCAAGGCCTATGCGATCAGCGCGCTGTCGCAGGCGACCGCCGCGGCGGTGGACCGCGGCGACGTGCCGTCGGTGCCGTCGGCGATCGCCAAGTACCACTGCACCACGATGAGCCGCGAGGTCATCAGCGACGTGATGGACGTGGTCGGCGGCAAGGGCATCATCCTCGGCCCGCGCAACTTCGCCGGCCGCAGCTGGCAGGCCGCGCCGATCGCGATCACCGTGGAAGGCGCCAACATCATGACCCGCAGCCTGCTGATCTTCGGCCAGGGCGCGATCCTGTGCCATCCGTGGGTGATGAAGGAGATGAAGGCCGCCGGCAATCCGGATCACAAGGCCGGCGTCGACGAGTTCGACCGCAACCTGTTCGGCCACATCGGCTTCGCCATCTCCAACGCGGTGCGTTCGCTGTGGTTCGGCCTGACCGCCGCGCGCATCGGCGCCGCGCCGGGCGATGCCTACACCCGCCGCTACTTCCGCAAGCTGGACCGCTACTCGGCGAACCTGGCGCTGATGGCCGACGTGTCGATGCTGATGCTCGGCGGCAAGCTGAAGTTCAAGGAGTCGCTGTCCGGTCGCCTGGGCGATGTGCTGAGCCACATCTACATGACCAGCGCGATGCTCAAGCGCTACCACGACGACGGCGCGCCGGCCACCGATCAGCCGCTGCTGGCCTGGGCCTTCCACGACAGCGTGCACAAGATCGAGCTGGCGCTGTCGGCGGCGCTGCGCAACTTCCCGATCCGTCCGGTCGGCTGGCTGATGTGGGCGCTGATCTTCCCGTGGGGCCGCCGCGCAGAAGCGCCGGGCGACCGCCTGGGCCACCGCGTCGCCGCGCTGCTGATGACGCCGAACGAAGCCCGCGATCGCCTGGGCCAGGGCGTGTTCCTGACCCCGTGCGAGAACAACCCCGGCGGCCGCATCGCCAGCTATCTGACCAAGGCGGTGCTGGCCGAGCCGGTGGAGCGCAAGTTCCTGAAGGCGCTCAAGAGCAAGGGCATCGAATCGCTGGACTTCGCCTCGCAGTTGGACGAGGCGGTGCGCCAAGGCGTGCTGTCGGCCGACGAGCGCCGTCAGCTGGAGGAGCTGCGCGAGATCACCATGGACACGATCAGCGTCGACGACTTCGACACCGACGAACTGCGCTCGGCGAGCTACTACCAGCGTGCCGCAGCGGCGGCCGACGACGGGCATTCGCGCGAAGCGGCCTGATCGTCCTGGCCATGCGACACCCACGACGGCGGACTTCGGTCCGCCGTCGTGCGTTCGGGGAACTGCAATGAGCCGACTGCTCTCGCTCTACCGCCGCATGCAAGGCTGGCCCGGGGGATCCTGGCTGTTCTCGCGTGCGGTGTGCTTCAAGGCGCCCTACTTCGCCAGCATCGCCCCGCGCATCACCGTCCTGGAGCCGGGCCGCTGCGAGGCGCGCATCGCGCACCGGCGGCGGGTCAGCAACCACATCGACACGGTACACGCGATCGCGCTGTGCAACCTGGCGGAACTGGCCGGTGGAGTGATGGTCGACGCCAGCCTGCCGCCGTCGATGCGCTGGATCCCCAAGGGCATGCAGGTGGAATACCGCAGCAAGGCGCTCGGCCCGATGCATGCGGTGGCCACGCCGGACGTGGCGATCGTCGCCGCCGAGCGTGGTTACGACCTGCCGGTCAGCGTGGAGATCCGCGATACGCACGAGCACGTGGTGTGCTTCGCGCGCATCGCCATGCGGGTGTCGCCACGCGTGCCGGCCACGGCCTCGCCCTGATCGCAGCGTCGCGTGCGCGGTGTGCGGTGCGCGGTGTGCGGTGTGCGGTGTGCGGCTCAGTACGCCAGCAGCACGGCCGCGATCGCCAGCGCCGCCGGCAGCGCCTGCACGAACACGATGCGGCGGCTGACGCTCCAGCCGCCGTACAGGCCGGCCACGACCACGCAGCCGAGGAAGAACAGCATCACGTCGACCCGCTGCGCGACCAGGCCCCAGGCCAGGCCGGCGGCGAGGAAGCCGTTGTAGAGCCCCTGGTTAGCCGCCAGCACGCGCGTGGCCTGCGCCTTCTCCGGCGAATTGCGGAACACCTTCATGCCCAGCGGACGCGTCCACAGGACCATCTCCAGCACCAGGATGTACACGTGCAGCAGCGCCACCAGGCATACGAGAATCGAAGCCAGCAGGGTCATGCGCGCGTCCATTGGCAGTAAAGGATGCACAGCATAGCGGTTGCCGCGGCGGCCGGCACCACGGCGACGCGACCTGCTGGGCGCGGACTCAACGCGTCGCCGCTGTCTTCGCCGCAACTGGGGCGGTGCTTTCGACCGCACGCGCCAGGCGCCAGCCGATGGCGCCGGAAAGCGCCGCTGCCAACGCGGCCAACGCGGCGAAACCTTGCACTCCCACGCCCAGGCCGCGCAGGCCGATCATCGCCGACGAGACGGCCACGTCACCAGCACGCCACACCGCCGTATCCACCGCGTTCTTGCCTTGGTAGCGCAACTGCCGCGGCACCCGCGTATAAAGGGATTCGCGCGCGGGGCCGACCATGCCGTAGGTCAGCGAACGGGTGATCACCACCGGCAACACCACCCATGGCACGATCCACACTGCCAGCGCATAGGGATCGGGCGACAGCGCCGTGGTCACCAGCGCACCCACGCTGATCAACGCCCACAGCGCGATCACCATGCCGGCACCCTTCTTCATCAGCAGCCAGCGGGTCAGCGTGATCTGCACGGCGACCTGCAGCACATTGGTCAGCATGTCGATATTGGCGGCGAACTCTGTTCGATCGACCGCGTTGTGGAAGGTGCCCCCGGAGTAATCGGTCATCAGCGCGTAGCCGGCCGTGCCGATGCAATCGCCCAGCAGCATCAGCAGCGCCATCCCCCGCATGAACGGATTCGCCAGGATCTGTTTGAGACCGTCGAACATGCCGCCACCGACCGCCGCCTCGTGGCCGACGTCGTGGCGGCGCGCGCCATGCACCCGCGCCCAGCGCCCGAGCAGGATCACACATGCCAGCGCCACGCCCAACAGCGCCGCCGACACCACCAGCAACGGCGCCACGCCGATCACCCCGACCAACCCACGGGTCAGCAGCGGGCCGGCTACCGCGCCGGCCGTACCGCCCAGGCCGATCAGCGGGAACAGCCGCCGCGCCTGCTCGTTGCTCCAGATGTCGGCCATGAAGCTCCAGAACACCGACACCACGAACAGGTTGAACACGCTGACCCAGACGAAGAACACGATGCCCAGCGCACGCGGACTGAGTCCGCCGTAGCCGCTGAACAGCGGCACGAAGCCGAACAGGCACAGCGCGAAGAACACGTATACCGCCGGGACCACGATCCGCCGCGGCCAACGCGCCGCCATCCACGCGAACAGCGGGGTCAGCAGCAACGTGGCGACGAAGGTCGCCATGTAGAACCAAGGGAGCTGGGTCGAGCCGACAGCCGCGGCAAGTTGTTCGCGCACCGGCCGGATCACGTAGTACGCCGACAGCACGCAGAAGAAGTACACGAAGGACAGCAGCACTGCGCGCAGCTCGCCAGTGTGGACGCGCTTATTTTCCGCTTGCATCGGCTCGCCGTTCGCCGCCTGGTTGCGCGCAAGGTATCCGATGCACTGCAACATCGCCAGCGCGGGCGCCGTGCGAGTCCCCGGGATATGCCGCGCCGCCGCACGCCACCACGCGCGCCGAGCATATGCTCTATCCTCGGCGACTAGCGTCGGCGCCAGGAACTCAGGGGACACCGCGGGTGTACGACTACATCATCATCGGCGCAGGCTCGGCCGGCTGCGTGCTCGCCAACCGCCTGAGCGAGGACCGCGACTGCAAGGTGCTGCTGATCGAGGCCGGGCCGCGTGACCGCAATCCCTTCATCCACATGCCCGCGGGCCTGGCGCGCCTGGCCACCAATCGCCGCATCAACTGGAACTACCTGACCGAGGCCGAGCCGGCCTTGAACGACCGCCGCCTGTGGTGGCCGCGCGGCAAGGTGCTGGGCGGCTCCAGCTCGATCAACGCGATGTGCTACGTGCGCGGCGTGCCCGCCGACTACGACGACTGGTCGGCCGATGGCGCCGATGGCTGGGACTGGCGCGGCGTGCTGCCGTACTTCCGCCGCAGCGAATGCAACAGCCGCGGTGGCGATGCGCTGCACGGCGGCGACGGCCCGCTGCACGTCTCCGACCTGCGCTACCACAACCCGCTCTCGGATGTGTTCATCGCGGCCGCGCAGGAAGCGGGCTTCCCGCACAATCCCGATTTCAACGGCCCGCAGCAGCAAGGCGTGGGCCTGTACCAGGTCACCCAGAAGGACGGCGCACGCTGCTCGGCCGCAGTCGCCTACCTGGCGCCGGCGCGGGCGCGGGACAACCTGCAGGTGGTCACCGACGCGCTGGTGCTGCGCCTGCTGATCGAAGGCGGACGCGTGGTCGGCGTCGCCTATGCGCAGGACGGCCGCGAGGTGCAGGCGCGCGCCGCGCGCGAGGTGCTGCTCAGCGCCGGCGCGGTGAACTCGCCGCAACTGCTGATGCTCTCGGGCATCGGCCCGGCCGATGCGCTGCGCCGCCATGGCATCGCGGTGCAGCTGGACCAGCCGCAGGTCGGCGCCAACCTGCAGGATCACCTGGACGTGTGCACGCTGTACCGCACCCGCCCGGGCATCAGCTACGACCGCCGCAACCAGGCCAAGATCGCCTTCGACTATTTCCTGCGTGGGCACCGCGGCGCCGGCAGCAGCAACATCGCCGAGGCCGGCGGCTTCATCCGCTCGCCGCTGGCGCCGGACGCGCGCGCCGACATCCAGTTGCACTTCGTGCCGGCCATGCTCGACGACCACGGCCGCAACCGCCTGCCCGGCGACGGCTTCACCCTGCACGCCTGCCACCTGCAGCCACGCAGCCGCGGCCGCATCGCGCTCAACGACGCCGACCCGCGCACGCCGGCGCGGATCCAGGCCAACTATCTGAGCGATCCCGACGGCTTCGACCTGCGCATGCTGGTGGAATGCGCGCGCCTGGCGCGGCACATCCTGCAGCAGCCGGCGTTCGATGCATGGCGCGGCGCGGCGCTGCTGCCGGCGCGCGAGGACCTGGACGAGGCCGGGCTGGTCGCCTTCATCCGCGCCAAGGCCGAAACCATCTATCACCCGATCGGCACCTGCCGGATGGGCAGCGATGCGCAGGCGGTGGTCGACCCGCAGCTGCGCCTGCGCGGTCTCGACGGCCTGCGCGTGGTCGACGCCTCGGTGATGCCGCGCCTGGTCAGCGGCAACACCAACGGGCCGACAATGATGATCGCCGAACGTGCTGCGGATCTGATCCGTGGGCGGGCTGTGCTGCGGGAGGGGTGAGGCGGCGGCTACGCGGAGGGGGCGAGCGCACGAGTATCGCGGCGGTAGATCCGCTACTGGGCGACCTACCCTCACCCCAACCCCTCTCCCGGGGGGAGAGGGGCCAGGCAAAGCCGTGCGCGGCACGGCGATTGCATGTCCGTGGGCATCCGCCGCAGTCCCCGCCACCACTCCGCCGGCAGGCCTGCACAGCCCCGTCCGAGGCGGGAAATCCCCAGCAGGATCAAGGCGATGCCTATTCATCTTCTCCCAGTTTGTGCATTCGAGAAATCCGGCGCTAGAATCGTGGCCGGCAGCACCTCACAGGCCTCAGGCGCAATGACACAGAACAGCAGGCACCGGCTCCTTCGACCGGTGGCAACCGGGTTGCTCGGGGCATTGCTGCCCTTCGCGATGTCCTCCACCGCACAGACGCCGGCGCCCGCACAACCGCTGCCGCCGCCGCTGCACACCGAAGCCACGCGCTACACCTCGCCGACCCAGCCGCTGCCCTACCGCGCTTCGCTTACCCAAAGCCAGGTGCTGCCGCTGGCCAAGGACTTCGATGTCGCCGCGCTGGAGTCGGTGGCCGAACAGTTGACCTATGGCGAGCGCGTGCCCGGCCTGGCGATGGCCATCGTGCACAACGGCCAGGTGCTCAGCGCGCGCGGCTACGGCGTCACCGACGTCAACCGCCCCGAGCAGGTCGATGCGCACACCGTGTTCCGCCTGGCCTCGCTGTCCAAGGCGTTCGCCGGCACCATGGCCGGCCTGCTGGTCAACGACGGCACCCTGCGCTGGGACAGCAAGGTCGTCGACTACGTGCCCGGCTTCCAGCTCAGCGACCCGGTCGCCACGCGCCAGTTGAACGTCGCCGATCTGCTCAGCCACCGCGTCGGCCTCACCTACAACGCCTACGACCGCGACGTCGAATCCAACATCGACTACTACACGCTCAGCCACAAGCTGGCCTATGCGCCGCTGAAGTGCGCGCCGGGCGAGTGCTACGCCTACCAGAACGTCGCCTTCAGCCTGATCGGCGACGTGGTGTTCGCCGCGTCCGGCAGCTTCTACGAGCAGTCGGTGGAGCGGCGCATCTTCAAGCCGCTGGGCATGAACGACGCCAGCATGGGCCTGGCCGGCATCCAGGCCAGCCCGCGTTGGGCGCGCCCGCACGTGCGCAGCCGCAACGGCTGGGTCTCGCTGACGCCCAAGCCGACCTACTACCGCCTGGCGCCGGCCGCCGGCGTCAACGCCAGCATCAGCGACATGGCGCAGTGGCTGATCGCGCAGACCGGGCATCGTCCCGACGTGCTGCCGGAGCCGCTGCTGGCGACCCTGCATGCGCCGCTGATCCTCACCCCGGGCGAGATGCGCTCGGGCTGGCGCCGCGCCCGCGTCAACTCGGCCAGCTACGCGCTGGGCTGGCGCGTGTTCGACTACTCCGGCCACCAGGTGATCTTCCATGCCGGCGCGGTGCAGGGCTACCGCGGCCTGATCGCGCTGGTGCCGGAACGCGACCTCGGCGTGGCCATCCTGTGGAACGGCGAAAGCGGCCTGCCCTCGGGCCTGCTGCCGACCGTACTCGACCGCGCGATCGGCCTGCCGGCGCAGCGCTGGCTGGACGTGGACACCGACTTCGGCAGCGACAACCTGATGGCCGAGCGTCCGGACCCGAAGGACAAGAAGGGCGCCTCCTCGTCCAAGTCGGTGGCCTCGCCGCACTGAGCGCGGCCTCCCGCAGCATCCTCGCAGAAGGCGGCGCAAGCCGCCTTTCTGCTGTCTGCAGCGCTGACTGCACCGCGTGTGCCCCTTCCCGGCTGGGACGCGGTGCCGTTCCCGCAGCAACGACACGGCGTGGTCTCCGCCGCACTGACCGCGCGCTCGCGCAGCATCCTCGCGAACGAGCGCGCGAACCGCCTCTCTGCTGTCTACAGCGCTGACCTGCGCCGCGTGCGCCCTTTTTCCCGACACGGGGACGCAGCCCTGTCCCGGCTGCGGCGATGCGCTGGCACGAGCGCGTCACAAAAGTGTGGCCGCAACGCCGACGTCGTGCCTGGACGAACGATCTGCGACTGCGTCGCCCCAGCGGCAGCAGGCGCTCGGAGCGCCCGCGTACGGCCGCGGTGAGGGTGGTGGCGCACCGTCGTTTCCAAGATCGCGCACAGGGCACACGCCGCGCCCTCTCGGCATTGTTCGCGATCCGGCATCGGGTGTCGCTGCGCCCCGCATCGCCGCAGGCTGCCGTTGGCGTGCTGGCAACCCGGTGCACCATCGCCGACGTGCGCGGGACAGCGCGCGAGGTGCGACTGCAGGACACCTTCGATAACGACCGACGAGAAGCATCCTGCGGGAGTCGACTGTCGTGCAACCACGACGCGCGACGTGGTGGGTGCTTTCCGATGGACCAATGCGTCGGGACTGAAGTCCCTCCCACAGCCACCCGGCGAGCTCGCAAGCCACTGTGGAAGTCGCTTCAGCAGCGACGGGCATTCCAGACAAAACCCGTCGTGGCTGAATCCGCTCCCACAGGGGCTTGCGACGAACCTACCGGGTGCACTGCGGGAGGGACTTCAGTCCCGACGACGGAGGGTGTCGTCCGGCTTTCGGCTTCGCTTGTCGCGGCTGCACGACAGTCGACTCCCACAGGACAGACTGCATCCGGCGTGAGTGTGGCGAAAGCAGGCGGCCGGAGACTCCCCTCAGTCCACGGATACGCCGGAAAAACCCGTGATGCGGAGGAGGCGGGCAAGGCGCGCTGACGCGCTGCAAGTGCGCACGCAACGCCTTGGCTGGGTCGGCGAATGCCAGGCGTTCCGGCCGCTGTGGCGGCCCCGATCCCGACGGTCGGTCGATCCAGGCCAGGGGCGATCCATTGAACGCGATATGACGGCCTTTGCTGCCGCCTACCGTCGTGTCGTTGCCGGCGTAGCTGTCGCGTAAGTTCACGCCGACGATAACTGCCCGCGCCTCCCGGTACTCGCGTGGCTGCCCAGGCCGCACGTGCATGCCAGGGAGATCAGGTGGATGCGTTGCCCTGCCCGCAGGCGCCGACCGTGGCACGGAGACGACGCGGCTTGCCGCGTCCGTTTTCGATGCGACAGGCACAGGCGCGATGTCCACGTCGCAGCCTGGCAAGCAAGGCACAGGGAAGGGCCAGCGTGGATCGAGAAGACGGACGCCGCGGGATCGTCGGACGAAGGCACCACGGAGGTACTCTCCGGTCGGGACTGAAGTGCCTCCCACAACCGGGACTGCGAGCGCGCGCGGCAGGATGCCGCACATAAAAAACTCCCTCCCCGCTGGGCACCGGGGAGAGAGTCTAGGAACAGCGATCGGGATGGATCAGATCAGCGGCGCGGGCGTGGCCGGCAGCGCGACCGGAGCGGCCTTCTTCTTGCGAGCGGCCGGCTTCTTCTTCGCCACGGTCTTCTTGGCGGTGGCCTTCTTCGCAGTTGCCTTCTTCGCGGTCGGCTTCTTGGCAGCCGACTTCTTCACCGTCTTCTTGGCAGCGGTCTTCTTGGTCGCAGCCTTCTTCGCGGTCTTCTTCACCGCCTTCTTGGCGACGGCCTTCTTCGCGGTCTTCTTGGTGGCGGCCTTCTTTGCCGTCTTCTTCACTGCCTTCTTGGCGACGGCCTTCTTGACCGCCTTCTTCACCTTGGCGACCTTCTTGGCCACCTTCTTGGCGACCTTCTTGACCGCCTTCTTTACCGAAACCTTCTTCGCTGCCGGCTTCTTGGCGGCAGTCTTCTTGACCGCCTTCTTAGCGGCCGGCTTTTTCGCAGCTTTTTTCGTCGCCATGGGATGGCTCCTCGTCAGTGAACTATGGATTGAAAATGCCCAGTTAAAGCAACCTCGCGGCGATGCTCCGCCTGCGGGAACCGCCGGCGCGCGCTGCGGGCCGGATCGGATACAGAAACACCCGTACCGGATAGCGATACGGGTGCGATGCCAGGGGAGACGTTGCGTTTCTCGGAGGGAAGCGACTCCAACTCCACCATCTTCGGGTTCCTGGCGGATGTCCAAGTTGTGCTTCGCGTTTTGATGTCGATCCGATTCACTCGCTTGCGCAGCAACGTCTGCTGGGCGAAACCTAATCACGGTTTTTTTTACTGTCAACACTTCTACGCAATTTTTTTTTCGATGGCGCGCGCGCCACCGACGCCGCATGCCGCACTGGCCGCCTTGCCGACGCCGCCGATCGCCGACGCCGACGCTGCGAGGAAAACGGCGCATGCAAAAAAAGCAGGGAAATTTCCGTGTTTTCTGCAACGACACACTGCCTCGATCGCGTTGCTGGCAGGCAGCGGCGAAGCGTCGGCGGGAACCGCGGCGATGCACGCCAGCCTGTCCGCTAGCTGAAAAAAAATTTCGCGACCGCACGCGGTTCCGGCATCGCACAAGTGCAAATGCGCAAAAGTGCGCAAACTTTTTTGCGTCGTGCGGCGCTCACGACGCGCGCGATGCGTGCGTGCCGCGTCGCCGGGTGGTGCCACATCGCGCCACCACGACACGACCTGCACGCACGTCGCCGACGCACCGCGACGCGCACGACTGCCCTCGCCCACCTCCATGCCAAGTCGCCAACGCGTCCTCCGGCGATGCCGTTGCACGGTCGTGTCGACCGACGCAGCTCGCAGAGGTGATCGACTGGCGCCGGCACGCACCGCGCCGCCATGCATCGACGACGCGAACAGCGCGCACCGCATCGCCGATGCCCGCGCGTCGCCGACCCGCGTGGTGCCCCCATGCCGCGCTGCACCTGCGCCGCGTCGGAAAACCGGCGCCGGCCGACGCGCCGATCGTCGGCATCGGTCACCGCCAGACGCGACGGACACGCTGCGCTCGCGGTGCACCCGGCAGCGACCTCACATGGTCTTCGCAGCGACGCACGCAGCGCCGCCGGCGACGCGCGTTCCGGGATCGCCATACACAGAATGGCGCTGCCGACGCGGACGCTGGCGAGCTCGCCGAGCCGCGCCCAAAAAGAAACCGGCCGCACTGGGCGGCCGGTTCGGGTATCGCGATGGGCGGTCGGCTCAGTGGCCGTCGTCCTCGAGCAGTTCGGCGTACTCGTCCGGCGACAGCAGTTCGTTCAACTGCTCGGCATCGTCCGCTTCCAGTACCAGGATCCAGCCTTCGCCGTAGGCGTCCTCGTTGATCGTTTCCGGCTTGTCGCTCAGCGCGGTGTTGACCTCGACGACCTTGCCGCTGAGCGGGCTGTACACGTCCGAGGCGGCCTTGACCGACTCGACCACGGCCACGCCGTTGCCGGCTTCGACGTGATCGCCGACGTTCGGCAGCTCGACGTAGACCAGGTCGCCGAGCAGGCCCTGGGCGTGGTCGGAGATGCCGATGGTCACGCGACCGTTACCTTCGACGCGGGCCCACTCGTGGGACTTGAGGAATTTGAGGTCGCCAGGGATCTCGCTCATGGGGCTGCTCCGGAATGAAGACGGTATCGAGGATGGGAGTCTAGTGTAGCGAACCGCGCGCGTGGGGACGAAGTCGCGCGCGGCGGACAGGACTCAGCCGAGCACGCCGGGCTGGACCTGGCCTTCGCGCACGAACGGGAACTTGACCACGCGCACCGGCACTTCCTTGCCGCGGATGTCCACGCGCACCGCACCCGGCTCGCCGGCCGGCACCCGTGCGAAGGCGATGGCCTTGCCCAGCGTCGGCGAAAAGGTACCGGACAGGATCTCGCCGTCGCCGTTCGCGGTCAGCACCTTCTGCCCGTGGCGCAGCACGCCCTTCTCGTCCATCACCAGGCCGATCATCTGCCGCGGCGCGCCGCCGGCCTTCTGCGCTTCCAGCACAGCGCGGCCGATGAAGTCGCGACCCTCGTCGAGGGTCACCGTCCAGGCCAGCGCGGCCTCGTAAGGCGAGACGCTGTCGTCCATGTCCTGGCCATACAGGTTCATGCCCGCCTCCAGGCGCAGCGTGTCGCGCGCGCCCAGGCCGGCCGGCTTGACCCCGGCGCCGATCAACGCCTCCCAGAACGCCGGCGCCTGCTGCTGCGGCAGCACGATCTCGAAGCCGTCTTCGCCGGTGTAGCCGGTGCGCGCGACGAACAGCGGCACGCCCGCGTCCGAGGTCGCCTCGATCGCGGCGAAGCGGCCGAGCTTCTGCGCCGCGGCACGATCCTGCTCGCGCAGCAGGCCGATCGCCTTGGCGCGCGCGTTCGGCCCCTGCACCGCGATCATCGCGAAGTCGTCGCGCTCGCGCACCTGCACGCCGAACGCCTGCGCCTGCTCGCCGATCCAGGCCAGATCCTTGGTGCGGGTGGCGGCGTTGACCACCAGGCGGAAGAACGCATCGGACATGTAATAGACGATCAGATCGTCGATCACCCCGCCCTGCGGGTTGAGCATGCAGGTGTAAAGCGCCTTGCCCGGCACCTTCAGCTTGTCCACCGAATTGGCCAGCAGATGGCGCAGGAACGCGCGGACCTGCTCGCCGTGCAGATCGACCACGGTCATGTGGCTGACGTCGAACATGCCGGCGTCGCGGCGCACCTGGTGGTGCTCGTCGATCTGCGAGCCGTAGTGGATCGGCATGTCCCAGCCGCCGAAGTCGACCATCTTGGCGCCGAGGGCGCGGTGGCTGTCGTTGAGGATGGTCTTCTGGGTCATGGCGCGGGTCCGTGAGAAAAGTGCCCCATTATCGCTGGGGCGGAGCCGGGATTGGGGAATCGGGAATGGGGATTCGTAAGAGCGGCTTTCCTGGATCCGGAGGACTGGCGCTCGATCGCGCAGTGCCGTGGGAGCGGCTTCAGCGAAGGCCGGGATCGGGGAGTTGGGATTCGGGATTAGCAAGAGCGGGCGTCCTGAGCCGAAGGACTCGCGCTTGATCGCCGCTCCTACGCGCAGGAAAATTGGGAAGGCGGAGGTACCGCACACTCGCGGCCCCAATCCCCAATCCCCAATCCCCAATCCCGGCTTTCAAACCGCCTGGACCAGCAGCGTCATCCCGTCCACGCCGACGATGCGCACCGTGCTGCCGGCCGGCAGGTCGGGGCCGCCGACGACCCAGAAGGCGTCGTCGACCTTGGCGCGGCCGCGGCCGCCGTGGATCGGCTGGTCCAGGGTCACCATGCGGCCGATCAGTTGCTCGGCGCGGCGGTTGAGCAGCGGCTGGTCGCTGGTCCGGCCGCGGTTGCGGAACCAGGTGCGGTACACCTGGATCGAGACGAAGCTCAGCACCACGAACGCGCCGACCTGCAGCAGCAGGGGGATGTCCGGGAACACCAGCACGGCGAGGAACACCGCTGCGGCGGCGAAGCCCATCCACAGCATGAAGGCGCCCGGCGCCAGCGATTCGGCCGCGAACAGCAACAAGGTCAGGGCACCCCAGGCCACTACCTCAATGCGCATGGCTCAGACTCCGTTGCGCGGCGGCACGCGCGGCATTGCCGGCGGGGTGGCCTGCTTGTTCAGCGCCTCGCGCGCCAGTTCGGCGATGCCGGCGATCGAGCCGATGATGCCGCTGGACTCCATCGGCATCAGCACGAACTTCTGGTTCGGCGCGGTGGCCAGTTCCTTGAACGCCTCCACGTACTTCTGCGCGACGAAGTAGTTGATCGCCTGCACGTCGCCCTCGGCGATCGCCTTGGACACCATCGCCGTCGCCCGCGCTTCGGCCTCGGCCAGGCGCTCGCGCGCCTCGGCGTCGCGGAACGCGGCCTCCTTGCGGCCTTCGGCCTCCAGCACAGCCGCCTGCTTCTCGCCGTCGGCACGCAGGATCTCCGACTGCCGCGAGCCCTCCGCCTCGAGGATCTGCGCGCGCTTCTCGCGCTCGGCCTTCATCTGCCGGGCCATCGCATCGACCAGGTCGCGCGGCGGCTGGATGTCGCGGATCTCGATGCGGGTGACCTTGATGCCCCACGGATTGGTGGCATGGTCGACCACGTTCAGCAGCTGCGCATTGATGGTTTCGCGCTGGCTCAGCGATTCGTCCAGGTCCATCGAGCCGATCACGGTGCGGATGTTGGTCTGCACCAGCGCGATGGTGGCAATCTCCAGGTTGGAGACTTCATACGCGGCCTTGGCGGCGTCCAGCACCTGGAAGAACACCACGCCGTCCACGCGCACGACCGCGTTGTCCTTGGTGATGACGTCCTGGCTGGGCACGTCCAGCACCTGTTCCATCATGTTGACCTTGCGGCCGACGCCATACATCCACGGAATCAGGAAGTGCAGGCCGGGCGACAGCGTGTGGGTGTAGCGGCCAAAGCGCTCCACCGTCCACTGGAATCCCTGCGGCACCATGCGCACGGTCTTGAACAGCACCACCACGCCGAAGAACAGGATCACCAGCGCAAGGAAGAAGGAAGACGGCATCAGGTCGCTCCATTAACCAGAGAAGAAATCGAATCCGCAGTATAGCCAGCGCACGCGCACGTGCCGGTCACCAGCGGATGCGGCCCAGCAGCATGTCCTTGAACATCACCCAGTCGCCGGCAAGCGAGTACAGCGGGTGCTTGAAGGTGGCGGGACGGTTCTTCTCGAACACGAAATGGCCGATCCAGGCGCAGCCGTAGCCGCAGACCGGTGCGGCCCATAACCAACGTGGCTGACCGGTGCACAGCGCCAGCAGCAGGCTCGCCAGCACGCCGAGGCTGCCGACGAAATGCAGCCGTCGCGACACCCGATGCCGGTGCTCGCTCAGATAGAACGGATAGAACTCGCGAAAACTGGAGAAGCGACGCATGCGATGGCCCTCCCGAGGCGACGCAGGCGTCCAGCATACGCCGGGAGCGCGGGCGTCGCGCGCTGCGCACGGATGCGACGCGCGGGTGTCATGCAGCCACGACGCGCACTTGGCGTGCTTTCCGATGAGCCAATGCGTCGGGACTGAAGTCCCTCCCACCGTGCACCCACCGCATTCGCCGCAAGCGCCTATGGGAGCGGCCTCCGTCGTGCCGCGGTGCGACGAGGACGTGTATCGCGACCACAAGGCACCGCCCATCGCGCCGTGACGTGTCCTGCGGAGGTCAACTGTCATGCGGCCACGACGGGCAACCTGGCGTGCTTTCCGATGATCCAATGCGACGGGACTGAAGTCCCTCCCACCGTGCACCCACCGCATTCACCGCAAGCGCCTATGGGAGCGGCCTCCGTCGTGCCGCGGTGCGACGAGGACGTGTATCGCGACCACAGGGCACCGCCCATCGCGCAGGGACGTGTCCTGGGGCGCAACGGTCATGCGGCCACGACGCGCAACGTGGCGTGCTTTCCGATGAGCCAATGCGTCGGAACTGAAGTCCCTCCCACAGTGCACCCGCCGAGTTCGTCTCAAGCTCCCGGGGGAGCGGCCTCAGCCCTGCCGCGGTGCGAACATGATCACCGCCATGCCGGCCAGGCACAGGCCGGCGCCGAGCAGGTCCCAGCGCGTGGGGCGCATGCCCTGCACCGTCCACAGCCACAGCAAGGCGACGGCGACATAGACGCCGCCGTAGGCCGCATAGACGCGGCGGCTGGCGGCGGGATGCAGGGTCAGCAGCCAGACGAAGGCCGCCAGGCTGCCCGCGGCCGGCAGCAGCAGCCAGGCGCTGCGCTGTTCGCGCAGCCACAGATAAGGCAGGTAGCAGCCGAGGATTTCCGCGACGGCGGTCAGCACGAACAGCAGCAGGGTCTTCATCCGGCCGCGGCGCGCTCTTCGTCCTTGGCGCGCTGCCAGTACGCCTCCTGCTGCACCAGCGACAGACCATCGAGCGCGCCGCCGTCCTGCTGCGCCAGCCGTTCCATCGTGCGGAAGCGACGCTCGAACTTGAGGTTGGCGTGGCGCAGCGCCGCACCGACATCGACCTTGGCATGCCGCGCCAGGTTGGCGCAGACGAACAGCAGGTCGCCGATCTCGTCCTGCAGGCGTGCCGGATCGACTGCGGCGCCATGCGCCAGTTCCGCGCGCACTTCCTCCAGCTCTTCCTGCACCTTGTCCAGCACCGGCGCGGGGCCGGGCCAGTCGAAGCCGACCCGCGCCGCGCGCGACTGCAGCTTCAGCGCGCGCTGCCATTCCGGCAGGCCGCGGGCGATGCCGGCCAGTGCCGAGGCATCGCGCTCGCCGGCGGCGGCGCGCTCGGCGCGTTTGATCTCTTCCCACTTCAGCGTCTGCTGTTCGGCATCGGCCACCTGACTGTCGCCGAACACGTGCGGGTGGCGGCGCACCATCTTGTCGCAGATCGCCGCGACCACGTCGTCGAAGCCGAACGCGCCCTGCTCGCGCGCCATCTGCGCATGGAACACCACCTGCAGCAGCAGATCGCCGAGTTCGTCCTTCAGCCCGGCCAGGTCCTGGCGGTCGATCGCGTCGGCCACTTCGTAGGCCTCTTCGATCGTGTACGCGGCGATGCTGGCGAAATCCTGCTCCAGGTCCCAGGGGCAGCCCTGCGCGGGATCGCGCAGGCGCGCCATGATGTCGAGCAGGGCAGGAAGGTCGTAGCGGGCTGGAGTCACGGGCGGGTTCCGGTGCGACGGCACCGCTGCCGCCTTCCGCCTAGTGTGGCAGAGCGCGCGCCGTGCGGCGCGTGCTCGCTGCGCGGCTCAGCCCAGCCAGTCGCGCCAGGGCAGCGCCGCATCGCCCAGCGCCACGAAGTCGCCGTTGAGCAGCGATTCGCGGCGGTTGTAGCGGAACGGCTTGCCGGTCGCGGCTGCCAGCAGCGCGCCGCCAGCGGCCTGCAGCACGCACTGCCCGGCGGCGGTGTCCCATTCGGAGGTCGGGCCGAAGCGCGGATACACGTCCAGGTCGCCATCGGCGATGCGGCAGAACTTCAGCGACGAACCCTGCGCGACCAGTTCGATCTCGCCCATGCGCTGCAGCAGCGCGTCGGTGCGTGCATCGCGGTGCGAACGGCTCGCCGCCACCCGCAGCGGCGCGGTGGCCGGACGTCGCGTATTCAGCGCGGTGTCGCGGAAGCCCTCGCGGCGGTACGCCTGCTCGCCGCGCACCGCATGCCAGACGCGGCCATCGACCGGCGCCTGGACCACGCCGAACACCGGCGCGCCCTGGTGGATCAGCGCGATGTTGACGCTGAACTCGCCGTTGCGCTTGACGAACTCGCGGGTGCCGTCGAGCGGGTCGACCAGCCAATAGGTGGTCCAGTGCTCGCGCACCTCCCACGGAATCTGCGCCGATTCCTCGGACAGCACCGGCAGGTCCGGGGTCAGCCGCTCCAGGCCTTCGACGATGATCTGATGCGCGGCCAGGTCGGCCTGGGTCAACGGGCTGGTATCGGCCTTGTGCTCCACCTCGAAGCCGGTGGCATAGACGGACATGATGGCCGCGGCGGCATCGATGGCGATGGCGATCACGGTTTCGCGCAAATCACTGGTCAGACGGATCATTCGGCGCGACCCAGCCACTCGCGGGCGATGAACAGCGCCGCCAGCGAACGCCCCTCGGAAAAATCTTCACGCAACATCAGTTGATCCAGTTCAGCCAGTTTCCAGGGCACCACTTCCAATTCCTCCGGCTCGTCGCCGGTCAGTCGTTCGGGATAGAGATCTTGTGCAAGCACCAGCCACGACTGGTGGCTCATGTAGGTCGGCGCCAGGGTCATCGCGCGCAGCACGCGCAACTGCCGCGCGCCGTAGCCGGCCTCTTCCTTGAGTTCGCGGTCGGCTGCCTGCAGCGGGGTCTCGCCGGCGTCGATGCGGCCCTTGACCAGGCCCAGTTCGTAGCGGTGCACGCCGGCGGCGTATTCGCGCACCAACAGAACGGTCTGCGCATCCAGCATCGGCACCACCACCACAGCGCCATGGCCCGGCGCCTTCAGCCGGTGGAACACGCGGCGCTCGCCGTTGCTGAACTCCAGGTCCAGCTCCTCGACCCGGCGCTCGGCGGCCGATTCGCTGCGCTCGCGCACGGCATGGATGACCGGCAATCGACGGGTCACGCCGGCACCCTGCGGCGCCGGACGGCGTCGATCGATAGAATGCGCGGAGCGAAGAACCTGTTCATGAGCGCGAAATGCTATCAGACCTGACCGCAGCACAGATGGCCGAGGCGTGGCGCACGCGTGATCTGGCCGTGCTCTGGCACCCGTGCACGCAGATGCGCGAGCACCCCGACACCCTGCCCCTGGTCCCGATCGCCCGTGGCGAAGGCGCCTGGCTGATCGACCACAGCGGCCGCCGCTACCTGGATGCGGTGAGCAGTTGGTGGACGAATCTGTTCGGCCACGGCGAGCCGCGCATCGCCGCGGCCATCGCCGCCCAGGCCACGCAACTGGAGCAGGTGATGCTGGCCGGCTTCAGCCACGAACCGGCGGTGCTGCTGGCCGAGCAGTTGCTGGCGCTGGCGCCGCGCCAGGAAGGGCGCGCGCCGCTGGCCAAGGTGTTCTATGCCGACAACGGCTCGGCCGGCGTGGAAGTGGCGCTGAAGATGGCCTTCCACTATTTCCAGAACCGCGGCGAACCGGGGCGCACCCGCTTCGTCGCGCTGGAGAACGGCTACCACGGCGAGACCATCGGCGCACTGGCGGTCGGCGACATCCCGCTGTACCGGCGGGTGTACGCGCCCCTGCTGGCCGAGGCGCTGTTCGCGCCTTCGCCCGACGCGTACCAGGCAGCACCGGGACAGAGCGCGCGCGAACGCGCCGATGCCGCCGCCGATGCGCTGGCCGACCTGTTCGACCGCCATCCCGGCGAGATCTGCGCGGTGATCCTGGAACCGCGCCTGCAGTGCGCCGGCGGCATGCGCATGCACGATCCGGCCTATTTGCGGCGGGCGCGCGAACTGTGCGACGCCAACGGCGCGTTCCTGATCGCCGACGAGATCGCCACTGGCTTCGGCCGCACCGGCACCCTGTTCGCCTGCGAGCAGGCCGGGGTGATGCCGGACCTGCTGTGCCTGTCCAAGGGCCTGACCGGCGGCTTCCTGCCGCTGTCGGCGGTGCTGGCCACCCAGCATCTGTACGACGCCTTCCTCGACGACAGCCGCGAGCGCGCCTTCCTGCATTCGCACAGCTACACCGGCAACCCGCTGGCCTGCGCCGCGGCGCTGGCGTCGCTGCGGATCCTGCAGGAGGACGACGTGATCGCGCGCAACCGCAGCACCGCCGAGACCATGCGCGCGCTGTCGGCGCCGTTCGCCGAGCATCCGCACGTGGCCGACGTGCGCCAGGCCGGCATGGTGGTGGCGTTCGAACTCACCCGCAACGGCGACAAGCGCACGCCCTTCCCCGCGTCCGCACGCGTGGGCCTGCACGCCTACCGTGCCGCGCTGCAACGCGGCGTGGTGCTGCGCCCACTGGGCGACGTGCTGTACTGGATGCCGCCGTACTGCGTGGACGCCGAGCAGTTGACGCTGCTGGCGGAGACCACGCTGGCGGCGATCGACGAGGCGGTGGCATGCGCCTGACCCGCTGCCATGTGGAGTTGCCGCTGCACGCCGGCGCCGAGCTGAGCCTGCCGGAAGACGTCGCCAACCACCTGCTGCGCGTGCTGCGGCTGCGCGAGGGCGATCCTTGCGTGCTGTTCAACGGCGACGGCTGCGATTACCCCGCCGACCTGCTGCAGGCCGGCAAGCGCAACGCCAGCGTGCGCATCGGCGCGGCGCAGCCGGTCGACAACGAGTCGCCACTGGCAATCACCCTGCTGCAGGGCGTGGCGCGCGGCGAGAAGATGGACCTGATCCTGCAGAAGGCCACCGAGCTCGGCGTCGCCGCGATCATGCCGGTGTGGGCCGAACGCACCGAAGTGAAGCTGGATGCGGCGCGGGTGGACAAGCGCGTGGCGCACTGGCGCAGCGTGGTGATCTCGGCCTGCGAACAATCCGGCCGCGCACGCGTGCCGCAGCTGAGCGCGCCGCTGGCGCTGGCCGATGCGGCGCGCGCCGCGGCGGACAGCCCGTGCCGGTTGATCCTGGATCCGCAGGGCGACCACCGCCTGCGGTCGCTGACCATCGGCGGCGCTGCGGCGACGATCGCGATCGGCCCGGAAGGCGGCTGGTCGCCGCGCGACCGCGCCACGCTGGAGGCCGCCGGCTTCGTCGGCCTGCGTCTGGGGCCGCGCATCCTGCGCACCGAAACCGCCGGCCTGGCCGCGATCGCGGCGCTGCAGGCACACCACGGCGACCTGTGAGTTCAGGCAAGCGATGACGCTGTAGACAGCGGCGCCGCAACGCAGGCGCCGCTGGCGTGGGACATATATATGTGTCGACGCGCTCCGGTACGCCAGGCGCGCCGCGCCCGCATCGCGGGACGCCGCCGCGCCGGGCCACTCAGTGGCGCTGCTGCAGGAACCAGTTCGCCGCGCCGATCACCCCGAGCTGGCCATGCTCGACCAGCTTCACCGGGATCTGCTCCAGCGCCGGACGCATCGCGCCCTTGTTCAAGTAGCGCTCGACGAAGCTGCTGGCGGACAGGAACGCGCCGATCTGCGGCAGGAAGCCGCCGGCCAGGTAGACGCCGCCCTGCACGCCGTACAGCAGGGCCATGTCGCCGACCACGCTGCCGAGCAGGCCGCAGAACGCGGAGAGCGCCTCGTGCGCGAGCGCATCGTCGCCGGCCAGTGCAGCCGCGGTGATGTCGCTCGGTGCGGCATGCGCAGGCGTGGCGCCACGCAGCTCGCACAGCACGCGATAGAGATTGAGCAGGCCCGGGCCGGACAGGAAATGCTCCATCGGCACATAGGAGCGATCGCGCAACAGCCGCTGCGCCAGCGCCAGTTCCAGATCGTTGCCGATCGGCAGCGCGGCATGGCCGGCCTCGGTGGCCAGCACCATGGCGCCGCCCTGAGTCGGAATCCACACCGCGGCGCCGAGACCGGTGCCCGGACCGATCACCAGCGCAGGCCCGCGCTGCGCCTTGCGCGGCCCGGTCAGATGCAGCACTTCGCTGGCGTCCATCGACGCGGCCGCATACGCCACCGCTTCGAAATCGTTGACCAGATGCAGTGCCTTCATGCCCAGGCGCTCGCGAATTTCCGGCGGCGACAGCGTCCACGGCAGATTGGTGGTGATGACGCGACCATCTTCGAGCGCGTAACCGGCGCTGGCGATCACCCCACGGGTCGGCTTCGGCCCCTGCACCTGGCCCAGGAACTCGCCGATGATCTCGGCCAGACCGGGGTAATCGGCGCAGCGGTATTTGCGATAGTCCAGCACATCGACGGACGGCGCCGGGCCGGCACCGGCAGCGCGTGCGACCAGGCCGATCCGGACATGGGTTCCGCCGACATCGGCAGCAATGAAGGGCTCGGCGCGCGGCACGGCCGCTGCCACTGATGAACTGCTTGCGGACACATCTTCTCCCGTTGCGCCAGAGCAGGCGCACGCCGATTCGGCAGATTGATCGATCGAGTGTCGGACCACCTTGACAACGTTGTCAAGGTGAATTTCACCCGTTTGTCGTTTTGTCTTCACCACTGCGACTTCGTCGGCCGGATCGCCCGGCCGTTCGAGTGGTCGATCGCATGGCGCGTTGCATGGGTGAACATCCGTCGCAAAATTTCGCCGCATTGCACAAATTTCTGCCACACGCCCGGCCAACCGGCAGCGCCTGCCACACCAGGGCCTCGCGGCCAACGCAGGCCCGTTGCACCCATCCGCGGGCATGTTTTCTTTTGTAGACAAGCACCTAGGAGACGCGGCGGAAGGGCCGCGAAAGCCTCCGGAAAGATGCCGCGGCGAGCCTTGCTTGCATTCGTCAAAACCACGTGAAACGGGTGTTGACAACGCTGTCAGCGCTACGACAGACTCGGCTCACACAAGTTTTACAACTTCAAGACATGCCACGTTCAGGGGATTCAGACACAGCGACGCATCGCCGCTCCTCCCGCGCCAAGTGGCAGGACGCGCGCTGACGCTGCGACCGGCATCCCCGAACCGACGAAACCACGCCCCGAGCCGGGCCGGACGCAGCGGCGTCCGGATCAGGCGACAAGGTGCACTGCTGTATTGCTGGACTTGGTTGTTACCTGCAGGAACACAGGAAGGACTGGCGCCCTCGATGCCGCCGGTTGGCTACTTCCGCGTCAGCGACCGGACGACGCGCATCGAGATGCGATCCGCGCAGCGCCACCAGGCGCGGCGCCATCCACAAGGCCGGGCAGCGGCCAGCACGCCGGAACATCGGTTGGCACCTCATGCCCAAGTACTCACCCAGAGGTTTAGCCAATGAATAGCCGCACCACTACCTTAGCCCTCAGCATCATGGCCGCGCTGTACCTGTCCGGTAACGCCGCCGCGCAGGAAGCGCCCGCTTCCGCCAACGCGGATTCCAAGAACGTCCAGCAGCTGGATGCCATCACCGTCACCGGTTACCGCGCCTCGCTGGAGAAGAGCCAGTCGGTGAAGCGCTCGGCCAACTCCATCGTCGATGCTATCAGCGCCGAGGACATCGGCAAGTTCCCGGACACCAATGCCGCCGAGTCGCTGGCGCACCTGCCGGGCATCAGCGTGGACCGCCAGTTCGGCGAAGGCGAGAAGGTCAGCATCAACGGCACCGACCCGGCGCTGAACCGCGTGCTGCTCAATGGCCAGACCATCGCCTCGGGCGACTGGGGCGGCAACCCGACCGACACCAGCGGCCGCACCTTCAACTACACCCTGCTGTCGCCGGAAATCATCGGCCTGATGGAGGTCTACAAGACCCCGGAAGCCCGCATCGACGAAGGCTCGATCGGCGGCACCGTGATCGTGCACACCCGCAAGCCGCTGGACCTGCCGAAGAACACCATCCGCGGCTCGATCGGCTACAACTACAACGACCGTTCGGAAGAAGGCAATCCGCGCGGTTCGGCGCTGTGGAGCTGGAAGAACGACGACGAGACCTTCGGCGCGTTGATCTCCGCCACCCACGACAAGCAGGATCTGTCGCGCGCCGGCATCGAGTTCTTCGGCTACAACACCGGCGCCGGCATCCCGCCGACCGCGCGCATCTCCGGCGACGGCGGTAACGTCGCGACCGCCAAGATCCCGGTGGGCATCAACAGCGCCTTCTTCCAGCAGACCCGCGAGCGCAACGGCCTGCAGGGCGCGCTGCAGTGGAAGCCGAACGATCAGAACGAGTTCAACCTGACCGGCATCTACATCAAGGGCAAGTACAACAACTTCAGCGAATCGCGCTACGTCTGCCCGGGCTGCGGCGACCAGGACAAGATCACCAGCGCGACCGTGCAGAACGGCTACGTCACCCAGGCCACGGTCACCGATGGCGCCGGCAACGGCAAGCAGCCGTATGCGCAGCTGGACACCAACTACCGCGAAAGCACCGTCACCACCAAGAGCCTGAACCTGCGCCACGACTTCTACGGCGACAAGTGGGTGTTCACCTCGCAGGTCGGCACCACCGAGGCCACCGGCGGCAAGAACCCCGAATACCTGATGAAGTTCCTGCTGAAGGACGGTGGCTACAACTTCGGTTACGACGGCAGCCACACCGACGTCAACTACGACAACGCCAGTGCCGCCAACTGGGGTCTGGTCGGTTCGCCGGCCGGCCTGGCGCCCGGTTCCACCGCCGCTTCGGCGATGCAGGCCGGCGGCATCTACTACGCCAAGAGCACGGACAAGGAGAAGTACTTCCAGTTCGACGCCGCCCGCGATCTGGACTGGGGCCCGCTGAACAAGTTGCAGCTCGGCTACAAGTACATCAACCACGACAACGGCGTCGACGCCCGCGGCAACCGCATCAACACCACCAATGCGATTTCGCTGACCGACTTCAGCCCCGGCACCACCCCGAGCGGTCTGTACGACGGCCTGGGCGCCAGCGGCGACCTGACCAACTGGCCGACCGCCAACCTCAACTCGGTGATCAGCTACCTGCGCGGGCAGCCGCAGGGTCCGTACAACCGCGACTACGGCTCCTCGTTCGACGTCAAGGAAATCACCAGCGACCTGTACGCGCAGCTGAACTTCGAGTCCGGCGCGTGGCGCGGCAACCTGGGCGTGCGTTATGTCGACACCAAGGACAAGTCGCTGTACTGGCAGAGCGCCGATGGCGGCGCCACCTACAACCAGACCCAGGTGAGCAAGCAGTACTACAAGCCGCTGCCGAGCTTCAACCTGGCCTACGATCTGGATACCGACAAGGTGCTGCGCTTCTCCGTGGCCAAGGTGATGGCGCGTCCGCGCTACGGCGACCTGGCCGGCTCGTTCACCATCAACAGCAGCAACGGCAACCTGACCGCCAGCGGCGGCAACCCGGACCTGAAGCCCTACGAGTCGACCAACTACGATCTGGCCGCCGAGTGGTACTTCGCCCCGTCCAGCATGCTGTCGGCGGAACTGTTCTATCGCGACATCAGCTCGTACATCGTCACCACCACCTCGCAGCAGCAGCTGACCGATGCGGTGAGCGGCGTGAGCGGCCTGTTCACGGTGACCTCGCCGATCAACGCCTCCGACGCCAAGGTCAAGGGCGCCTCGCTGAACTACCAGCAGGCCTTCGGCTACGGCTTCGGTCTGCAGGCGAACTACACCTACGCCACCGCCGACGCCAGCACCGGCCTGAACCTGCCGTACCTGTCGAAGAACACCTACAACGTGATCCCCTACTGGGAAAACGGTCCGTGGATGGTGCGCCTGAACTACAGCTACCGCTCCAAGTACTTCACCCAGGTCGGCCGCCTGAACTCGCAGGTGTTCACCGACGAGTACAAGCAGCTGGATCTGACCGCCTCGTACGAGATCAACGACTGGATGAGCGTGAGCTTCAGCGCGACCAACCTGCTCGACTCGACGTACTACTGGTACAACGAGGTCAAGTACGCGCCGATCGGCATGTACAAGAACGGCCGCGGCTACCAGGCGCAGCTGAACTTCAAGTTCTGATGTAGCACCAGCGCGCCACCGTCCCTCCACGGTGGCGCGCTTTTTCGTGTTCGGCGCGGCGGCGCCGGCATCGTCTTCTGCAACAAGGAGTGCCGTTCCATGACGACCGAGACCCGCCCCCGTGCGGACCGATCCCGCCACGCCGGAGCCGCACGCCAGACCCTGGCCAGCGCGCTGGCCCTCATGCTCGCGCTGACGGCCCTGCCCGCCGGCGCCGCGGATGCGCCGTCGCCGACCGCGCCCACCGCCACCACCCTCAGTCCGGAACAGATCGACCAGCAGTGGCTGCAGGCCACCGCCAAATACGCGCCCGAACGCGCGCGGCTGGTGCGCGAAGCCAACGATGGCGCGCGCGGCGGACCGTTCCGACCCGACTGGACCTCGCTCAAGCAGTACCGCTCGCCGTCCTGGTACGACAACGCCAAGTTCGGCATCTTCATCCACTGGGGCGTGTTCTCGGTGCCGGCCTTCGGCAACGAGTGGTATTCGCGCAACATGTACCAGCAGGGCAGCAAGGATTACCTGCACCATCGGGAAACCTACGGCCCGCAGTCTCGCTTCGGCTACAAGGACCTGATCCCGCTGTTCACCGCGCCCAAGTTCGATCCGCAGGCCTGGGCCACCCTGTTCCGCGATGCCGGCGCCCGCTACGTGGTGCCGGTGGCCGAACACCACGACGGCTTCGCCATGTACGACTCGCAGCTGTCGGACTGGACCGCGGTCAAGATGGGTCCCAAGCGCGACGTGCTCGGCGAGCTGTCCAAGGCGATCCGCGCACAGGGCCTGCATTTCGGCCTGTCCTCGCACCGCGCCGAGCACGACTGGTTCTTCGACGGCGGCCGCCAGTTCGACTCGGACGTCAACGACCCGCGCTACGCCGGCCTGTACGGCCCGGCGCAGATCCGCCTGCCGGGCAAGGACGACGCCGACGTCACCAACGACTGGACCCCGGTGTCGCAGGCCTGGCTGGACGACTGGCTGGCGCGCACCACCGAACTGATCGACCGCTACGACCCGGACCTGATCTATTTCGACTGGTGGATCGCGCACCCGACCTTCCGCGGCACCCTGCCGACCATGCTGTCGTACTACTACAACCACGGCGCGGCCAAGGGCGGCGTGGTGGTGAACTACAAGCTCGGCGCCTTCCCCGAAGGTGCCGGCACGCTCGATATCGAGCGCGGCCAGCTCACCGGCATCCATCCCACGCACTGGCAGACCGACACCTCGGTCAGCAACGCCTCGTGGGGCTATGTCGAGAACGACACCTACAAGACGCCGACCTTCATCATCCACATGCTGGTGGACGTGGTCAGCAAGAACGGCAACCTGATGCTCAACATCGGCCCGCGCGCCGACGGCTCGATCCCGGACACCGAACGCGCGATCCTGCTGTCGATCGGCAAGTGGCTCAAGACCAACGGCGAGGCGATCTACGACAGCACGCCGTGGCGCAGCTACGGCGAAGGCCCGACCGAAGTGGTCGGCGGCACCTTCCAGGACACCAAGACCAAGCCGTACACGCCCGAGGATTTCCGCTTCACCACCGGCCACGGCGCGCTGTATGCGATCGAGCTGGGCTGGCCGGTCGACGGCCAGGCGCTGATCCGCTCGCTGAAGCCGGCCGATGGCGTGCGTGGCGTCACCCTGCTCGCCAACGGCAAGCCGGTGCCGTTCGAGCAGCGCGCCGACGGCCTGCACCTGCGCCTGCCGGCCAAGCCGGTGGGAGAACACGCCTACGTGTTCCGCATCGACCTGTCCTCCCCCACTCCGCCAACGGATCCCTCCCGATGATGAAGCGTTTCGCAGGGCTGCTGTTCGCCCTCGCCCTCGCCCTGGCCTGCGGGCCGGCCATGGCCAAGAATCCGACTGCGCTGTTCTATCTGATGAACACGCAGAAATCGACCAATTCGTTCCTGGCCCACCTCGACAAGATCGACGTGGTGGTGCCGACCTGGTACGGCGTGGACCAGAGCGGCCTGGTCAACGGCACCCCGAACATGTACCTGTACGAGATCGCCAAGCAGCACAAGCTGCGGGTGATGCCGATCCTGTCGATGACCGCCGGCCGCGAGGGCTTCCACAAGCTGCTGCACGATGAGGACGCCAAGCAGCGCATGATCCAGGCGCTGCTGATCCACGGCCGCAAGCATGGCTACTACGGCTTCCAGTTCGATTTCGAGAGCATCGCCTGGACCGACCGCGACGCCTACTCGCTGATGGTCAAGCAGACCGCCGAGGCGCTGCACAAGGCCGGCTTCAAGCTGTCGGTGGCGGTGGTGCCGAACGCGCCCGGCTATGCCGAAGGCGGCGCGTTCGCCAAGTGGATGTGGGAGTACTGGCGCGGCGCCTACGACCTCAAGGCGCTGAGCGCCTCGGCCGACCTGATCAGCCTGATGACCTACGACCAGCACACCCGCTGGACCGCGCCCGGCCCGGTGGACGGCATGGTGTGGATGAAGAAGCACCTGGACTACGCGCTGACCCAGGTGCCGAAGGACAAGCTGTCGCTGGGCATCGCCACCTATGGCTACCGCTGGTACACCGGCAATCCGGTCAAGGCCGACGGCACCGAGGCCTCGAACATCACCGCCGACTACATCGATGCCGACGAATCGTTCCCGCTGGCGGAAGAGCAGCATGCCACCGTGCAATGGGACCCGGTGGAGCAGGAGTCGTGGTTCTACTTCTACCGCGACGACATGCGCGAATGGGTGTTCCGCCCGGATGCGCGCAGCTTCCGCGCCCGCTACGAGCTGACCAAGCAGTACGGCCTGGAAGGCTTCAGCTGCTGGGTACTGGGCGCCGAAGATCCCAAGGTCTGGGACGAACTGCCGACCGCGGCGCGCTGAGCGGCCACACGACCGGGATGCGACACGGGGGGCACGCGGCGCGCAGCGAACGCGCCGCGCTCACCTCAGGCTACCTCACAGCCTCTACGATACGCATCTCGATCGCTTGAGGTAGACCGATGACTGCAGTGGGTGCACACCCCCGATTGCCGCACCGCCCGATGCCCGCCGCCGCGCGCATCGCGGCGGCCTCCCGCAACGCCTGGCTGGGGTTGTCCCTGCTCGCCTGTGGCAGCCTGCTCGGCGGCTGCGACCGCACTCCGCCGCCAGCGCCGGCGCCCGCGGCCAAGCCTGCCGCAGCGCCGCCGCCGGCCCCGAAACACGATGACGACGACGACAAGACGCCGCTGCCGTTGATCCCGGCGCCGGCCAAGGCCGAGCGCGACGGCGGCACCCTGACCATCGGCACCGGCGCCGTGCTGTCGGTGCCTCTCGACGACGCCGGCGCGCAGCGCGTCGCGCAGCAACTGTCGCAATTGCTGAGCAAGACCCGCGGCCTGTCGCTGGAGGTGCGTGCGGAGACCATCCCCGCCGACGGCAGCATCCGCCTGCAGCTCAATCCCAATACCGAGGTCGCGCAGGCCGAGGGCTACACGCTGGACGTGGACCCGCGCACCATGCTGATCCAGGCGCGCGAGGAGCGCGGCCTGTTCTACGGCGCGATCAGCGCCTGGCAGTTGATGACCCCGGACGCCGGCAAGGGCGAGGTGGACGTGCCGCAGGTGCATATCCGCGACTGGCCGCGCTTCGGCTGGCGCGGCGTGCTGCTCGACGTGGCGCGGCACTTCCACAGCCCCGACACGGTCAAGCGCCTGCTCGACGCGATGGCCCAGCACAAGCTCAACGTGCTGCACCTGCACCTGACCGACGACCAGGGCTGGCGCATCGAGATCAAGCGCTATCCCAAGCTCACCGAGATCGGCGCCTGGCGCACCCCGCCCGGCGCGGGCACCCACGGCCTGCCCGATCGCTACGGCGGCTTCTACACCCAGGACCAGATCCGCGACCTGGTGGCCTACGCCGCCGAACGCCACATCACCATCGTGCCGGAACTGGACATGCCCGGGCACGCACAGGCGGCGGTGGCGGCCTATCCGGAACTGGTCGGGGTGACCCGGCAGCGGCCCAAGGTGTCGGTGGACTGGGGCGTCAATCCGTACCTGTTCAACACCAACGACAAGAGCATGACCTTCATCCGCGGCGTGCTGGATGAAGTGCTGCAGCTGTTCCCCTCGCCGTACATCCACATCGGCGGCGACGAAGCGGTCAAGGACCAGTGGGAACGCTCGCCGACGGTGCGCGCGCAGATGCGCAAGCTCGGCATCAAGGACGCGCACGCGTTGCAGGGCTGGTTCAACCAGCAACTGGCCGACTACCTCACCCAGCACCAGCGGCGCCTGATCGGCTGGGACGAGATCCTGGAAGGCGGGTTGCCGGCGAGCGCCTCGGTGATGTCCTGGCGCGGCGTGGACGGCGCGGTCGCCGCCGCCAAGCAAGGCCACGACGTGGTGCTGGCACCGGCCGGCTGGATGTACCTGGACAATCTGCAGAGCGCGCGCAACGACGAGCCCAACGGCCGCCTGGCCACGCTGCCGCTGCAGAAGGTCTATGGCTTCGACCCGGTGCCGGCGGCGCTCAGCGCCGAGGAGAGCAAGCACGTGCTCGGCGTGCAGACGGCGCTGTGGAGCGAGTACATCCCCTCCACCTGGCATATCGACCATGCGCTGTTCCCGCGACTGAGCGCGGTGGCCGAGGCGGGTTGGTCGCCGATGGCCGCACGCGACTGGAACGGCTTCCTGCAGCGCATGCCGACGCAGCTGGACCGCTACCGCCTGCAGGGCATCGCCTACGGCGACGGCGCCTTCGCCGCGGACATCGCCGTGCAGGGCGGCGACAACGCCGCGCTGGACAGCGGGAAGGCCACCGTGGTGCTGGGCAACCAGGCCAAGTTCGGCAACTTCCGCTACACCACCGACGGCAGCGAGCCCAAGGCCGACTCGCCGCGCTACACCGCGCCGTTCGCGGTGACCCTGCCGGTGACCGTGCGCGCGGCCACCTACGCCGACGACGGCCGCCTGCTGGCCGCGCCGCGCAGCCGCATCCTCGACCGCGCCAACCTGCTCAGCCGCGATACCCAGGGCCTGGCTTCGTGCGAAGGCGGCGAGCTGGGCCTGCGCGTGCCGCTGCTGCCGGACCTGGCCGACCAGGACACGCCGGTGTTCAACATCGACCTGTTCACCAGTTGCTGGCGCTACGCCGACGCGCGGCTGGACGGCATCGACCGCATCCGCATCGACGCCGCCCGCCTGGCGCGCAACTACGGGCTGGCGCACGACCAGGCCAAGGTCAAGCGCTACCCGGCGCACAGCCCGCGCGGCGAGTTCGAAGTGCGGCTGGGCGACTGCAAGGGCAAGCTGCTGGCGCGGCTGCCGCTGCCGGCCGGCAAGACCCTGGGCGACCAGTTCGCGCTGGAAGCGCGGCTGCCCAGGCAGACCGGCGTGCACGACCTGTGCCTGCGCTCCACCGCGCCCATCGCCGGCCCGTACTACGCCATCGGCGCCGTCCATCTGATCGACACCGCGGCGCAGGCGCCCCCCGCCGCCGCGCACTGACCACGGAGACCCTCGCATGACCCTGCCGCCCCGCCGCCCCCGTTCCGCGTCGCGCACGCGCCTTCCTGCCCGCCTCGGGCTGCTGCTGGCGCTGGCCTTGCCGGCGCTGGGCCAGGCGGCGGCGCCGGCGACACTGTCGCTGCAACAAGGCTGGCAGGTGCGGCTGGCGCCGGGCGACGCCAACGCCAAGGCGCACCCGAAGGCGGCGCAGTGGCTGCCGGCGCAGGTGCCGGGCACGGTGCAGACCGACCTGATCGCCGCCGGGGTGGTGCCCGATCCGTTCTATCGCGACAACGAAGCGCAGATCCAGTGGGCCGGGCTCAGCGACTGGCAGTACCAGACCCATTTCCAGGTCGACGCGGCCCTGCTGGCGCGCCCGCACCTGGAACTGGTGTTCGACGGGCTGGACACCTTCGCCGAGGTCTACCTCAACGGCAAGAAGCTGCTCGCCGCCGACAACATGTTCCGGCAGTGGCGGGTCGACGCAAAACCGCTGCTCAAGCGCGGCGACAACGTGCTGGAAGTGCGCATCGCCTCGCCGATCAAGAAGATCCAGCCGTGGCTGTCCAAGCAGCCGTACGCGCTGCCCGGCGCCTACGATTCGGCGTTCGGCGACGAACCGGTGGCGCGGCACAGCTCCACCTACGTGCGCAAGGCGCCTTACAACTTCGGCTGGGACTGGGGCCCGCGCATCGTCACCGCCGGCATCTGGCAGGGCGTGCGCCTGGAAGCCTGGGACGAACTGCGCGTGGACGGCCTGCGCATCGCCCAGCAGCGCGTCGACGCCGACGCGGCGCAACTGCTGGCACAGCTGCAGGTGCAGGCCGGCCGCAGCGGCGAGGTGCAACTGGACCTGGACGTGCTCGGCCCCGACGGCCAGCGTGTCGGCCAGTTCAGCCAGCGCGCGGTCGTCGACCCGGGCGCCAACACCCTGACCGTGCCGGTACGCATCGCCAAGCCGCAGCGCTGGTTCCCGGCCGGCTACGGCCGCCAGGACCTGTACACGTTCAAGGCGCAGCTGCGCGATGCCGCGGGCGAGCGCTTCGAGGCGCAGCGCGTTACCGGCCTGCGCAGCGTCGAGTTGCGCCGCGAGAAGGACCAGTGGGGCAAGAGCTTCGCCCTCGTGGTCAACGGCATCCCGGTGTTCGCCAAGGGCGCCAACCTGATTCCGTTCGACAGCTTCCCCACCCGCGTCGACGCCGCGCGCATGCGCGGCTTCCTGCAGTCCGCGCGCGACGCCAACATGAACATGCTGCGCATGTGGGGCGGCGGCCATTACCAGCCTGACAGCTTCTACGAGGATGCCGACCGCCTGGGCATCATGATCTGGCAGGACTTCATGTTCGGCGGCGCCATCCCGCCCTACGACGTCGCGTTCCGCGAGAACACCCGCGCCGAGGCCGAGGAGCAGGTGCGGCGCCTCGGCGATCACCCCAGCATCGTCATCTGGTGCGGCAACAACGAAGTGCAGACCGGCTGGGAGAACTGGGGCGACCGCATCAAGTTCAAGCAGTCGATCGACCCGGAAGAGCGCGAGCGCATCGTCCGCGGCATGACCACGCTGTTCGGCACGGTGCTGCGCGAGGCGGTACAGAAGTACGACAGCGACACCCCGTACTGGGCGACCTCGCCGGGTACCGATTTCGACGGCGCCGCCGACCAGCCCGACGACGGCGACATGCATTACTGGAAGGTCTGGGGCGGCCCGGCGCTGCCGGTCACCGAGTACCTCAACGTGACCCCGCGCTTCATGTCCGAATACGGCCTGCAGTCGTTCCCCGAGATGCGCACCATCCGCGCCTTCGCCGAACCCGGCGACCTGCAGCCGGAATCGCCGGTGATGCGCGCGCACCAGAAGTTCGACAAGGGCAACGGCAACCAGCGCCTGCTGCTGTACATCCGCCGTGCGTTCGGCGAGCCCAAGGACTTCGCCAGCTTCGTCTACCTGAGCCAGATCATGCAGGCCGAGGGCATCACCCTGGCCGCCGAACACCTGCGCGCCTCGCGGCCGCAATCGATGGGCTCGCTGTACTGGCAGCTCAACGACGTGTGGCCCGGCGCGTCGTGGTCGAGCCTGGACTACTTCGGCCGCTGGAAGGCGCTGCAGTACCATGCGCGCCGCTTCTACGCGCCGGAACTGATCGCCGCACTGCGCGACGACAAGGGCCACACCACCGTGTCGCTGGTCTCCGACCGCACCACGCCGCTGGCCGCGCGCTGGCGCATGCGGGTGATGGACCTGGCCGGCAAGGTGCTGAGCAAGACCGAGAAGCCGGTGACCCTGGCGCCGCTGTCCAGCGTGCGCGTGGGCAGTTTCAGCGATGCGCAGTTGCTGCGCCGCGCCGATCCGCGCCGCAGCGTGGCGGTGTTCGAGCTGCTCGACGGCGAGCGCGTGCTGTCGCGCACCCTGGTGTACTTCGACGCGGCCAAGCGCCTGCAGTGGCCGCAGGCCGACATCCGCAGCGAGCTGCGCGCCGATGGCGACGGCTACGCGCTGACCCTGAGCAGCGCCACGCTTGCGGCGCAGGTGTGGCTGAGCTTCGGCGACCTCGACGTGACCCTGTCCGACAACGCCTTCGACCTGCTGCCGGGCGAGCCGCTGACCGTGCGCGTGCACAGCAGCGCCACCCTGGAGCAGGTGCGCGCGGCGCTGCAGGTGCGCGATCTGGGCGGGACCCTGGCCGGTGCGCCGGCCGAGCCGGCGGAGGCGAAGTGATGGGCAAGCCGATGTCGCGGGCGGGCGTCACCTTGTGGGAGGGACTTCAGTCCCGACGGGGCGTTACCGGTAAAGCGTCGGGACGGAAGTCCCTCCCACAAAAGCGCCTCTACCTGGCGCTGTGTGCGATCGGCCTGCTCGCCGCCCCGCTCGCCCATGCCGACGAGGCCGAGGACCGTGCCGCCGCGCTGGTGGCGAAGATGACCCGCGCCGAGAAGATCGCGCAGGCGATGAACGCTGCGCCGGCGATCCCGCGCCTGGGCGTGCCGGCCTACGAGTGGTGGAGCGAGGGCCTGCACGGGATCGCCCGCAACGGCGAGGCCACGGTGTTCCCGCAGGCGATCGGCCTGGCCGCGACCTGGAACGCCGAACTGCTGCACGACGTCGGCACCGTCACCTCCACCGAGGCGCGGGCCAAGTTCAACCTCGCCGGCGGGCCCGGCAAGGACCATCCGCGCTACGCCGGGCTGACCATCTGGTCGCCCAACATCAACATCTTCCGCGACCCGCGCTGGGGCCGCGGCATGGAGACCTACGGCGAGGATCCCTACCTCACCGGGCGGCTGGCGGTCGGCTTCATCCACGGCCTGCAGGGCGACGATCCGGCGCACCCGCGCACCATCGCCACGCCCAAGCACCTGGCCGTGCACAGCGGGCCGGAACCGGGCCGCCACGGTTTCGACGTGGACGTGTCGCCGCACGATTTCGAGGCGACCTATTCGCCGGCGTTCCGCGCCGCCATCGTCGACGGCCAGGCCGGCTCGGTGATGTGCGCGTATAACTCGCTACACGGCACACCCGCTTGCGCCGCCGACTGGCTGCTCGACGGCCGCGTGCGCGGCGACTGGGGCTTCAAGGGGTTCGTCGTGTCCGATTGCGATGCGATCGACGACATGACCCAGTTCCACTACTACCGCCCCGACAACGCCGGCTCGTCCGCGGCCGCACTCAAGGCCGGGCACGATCTGAACTGCGGCTACGCCTACCGCGAGCTCGGCATCGCCTTCGACCGCGGCGAAGCCGACGAAGCCCTGCTCGACCGCTCGCTGGTGCGCCTGTTCGCCGCGCGCTACCGGCTCGGCGAATTGCAGCCGCAGCGCAACGATCCGTATGCGCGGCTGGGCGCCAGGGACATCGACAGCGCCGCGCACCGCACGCTGGCGCTGCAGGCCGCGCAGCAATCGCTGGTGCTGCTGAAGAACGCCAACGCCACCCTGCCGCTGCGCCCGGGCCTGCGCCTGGCCGTGCTCGGCCCCAACGCCGATGCGCTGGCCGCGCTGGAAGCCAACTACCAGGGCACCTCGGTGCAACCGGTGACGCCGCTGCAGGGCCTGCGCACGCGCTTCGGCGCCGCCCAGGTCGCCTATGCGCAGGGCGCGCCGCTGGCCGCCGGCGTGCCCGGCATGATCCCCGAGACCGCCCTGCGCAGCGACGGCAAGCCCGGGCTGCGCGGCGAGTACTTCGACAACCTGGACCTGGCCGGCACCCCGCGCGTGCAGCGCCAGGACCGCGTGGTCGGCTTCAACTGGGACCACGTGGCCCCGGCCAAGGGCGTGGACAAGGATCGCTACTCGGTGCGCTGGAGCGGCGAACTGCTGCCGCCCGGCGCGGGCGACTACACCCTGGCGGTGCGGGTGGCGCGCTGCTTCGACTGCGCCGGCCACGATCCCGTGCGCCTGTACATCGACGACCAACTGGTGGTGGCCGGCAACGCCGAGGACAAGCACGTGCCAGCCGGCATGCACAACGCCGACGGCCGCAACGTCGAGACCGTGCTGCATTTCGACGACGCGCGGCCGCGGCGCATCCGCCTGGAGCTGGAACACCGTGGCCAGGACCAGGGCCTGCGCCTGGAGTGGCTGGCGCCGCCGGCGCTGCAGTTGGCCGAGGCCGAACGCGCGGTGGCACAGGCCGACGCGGTGGTGGCCTTCGTCGGCCTGTCGCCGGACGTGGAAGGCGAGGAACTGCGCATCGACGTGCCCGGCTTCGACGGCGGCGACCGCAACGACCTGGCCCTGCCGGCCGCGCAGCAGGCGTTGCTGGAACGGGCCAAGGCCAGCGGCAAACCACTCGTCGTGGTGCTGATGAGCGGCAGCGCGGTGGCGTTGAACTGGGCCAAGCAGCATGCCGACGCGATCATCGCCGCCTGGTATCCGGGCCAGTCCGGCGGCACCGCGATCGCCCAGGCGCTGGCCGGCGACATCAACCCCGGCGGGCGCCTGCCGGTGACCTTCTACCGCTCGACCAAGGACCTGCCGCCCTACGTCAGCTACGACATGAAGGGCCGCACGTATCGCTACTTCAAGGGTGAGCCGCTGTTCCCGTTCGGCTACGGGCTGAGCTACACCCAGTTCGCCTACGACGCGCCGCAGCTGTCGACCGCGACGCTGCAGGCCGGCCAGCCGCTGCAGGTGAGCACCACCGTGCGCAACACCGGCGCGCGCGCCGGCGACGAGGTGGTGCAGGTCTACCTGCAATACCCGCAACGCGCGCAGTCGCCGCTGCGCAGCCTGGTCGGCTTCCAGCGCGTGCACCTGCAGCCGGGCGAGGCGCGCACGCTGCGCTTCGCGCTGGACCCGCGCCAGCTCAGCGACGTCGACCGCAGCGGCCAGCGCGCGGTGGAAGCCGGCGACTACCGGCTGTTCGTCGGTGGTGGTCAGCCGGGCACCGGCGCCCCCGGTGAGGACGCGGCGTTCTCGATCAGCGGGCGCATGGCCCTGCCGAAGTGAGCGACGGGGCCGCCCACGGCCCCTGTCTACGAAATGCGCCAGCGCATGCGGCGGTGCAGCGTAACGGCCCGGCGCGCTGCCGCCGCCGGGCGCCATCCCCGCACGTTCCAGCGTCCTGCTAATTTATTTTTCACGACCTATTGACAGTCTTCCGGGACAGAGGTATCGATAACACGTCGGTGCCGCGCATCGACGATGCCAGACGCGCCGAACGCCGCAGCACTTGCGGCGTTTTCCAGGGCAGTTCCAGGGGTGATGTGCCATGTCATGCAGTCGTCGCAGCCAGGATCGATGCCTCGCCGGAGTTCCAGCGCCCTGCCTGTCGTCCGCGTTCCGCGCGGGCACGCATGGGGGCCGCTGCGCATGACCCGTCGCTACAAGCTGAGCGCGCTGCGTTCGCGCTCCAAGTGCATCGCCGGCTACTCGCCGCCACGCCACTGATCGCCATCTAACGGTCCGCCCAGCCGGCAGACGCCTCGCGTCGGTCGCCGTTCGCTCTGTCCTGTTCGCACGCCCTCCGACGTGCGGTCCGAGCGTGCGCGCCTTCCGTCCACCGTGTCTGCCTTCCAGGAACGCAGCGGCGCGTCGCCTTCGGCGCGTGCCCGCACCGATCACGATCAGCGAGGTGTCACGTGGCAACCCATCCCCATTGCAAGCGCAAGGCGCTGTGCGCCGCCATCCTGGCCATCACCGGCCTTGCCGCCACCGCACCGGCGCTGGCCGGCACCGTGCAGGGCGAACTCAAGGAGCGCAGCAGCGGCAAGCCCGCCGCGCACGCCAAGGTGGCCATCGCCGGCACCGCGCTCAGCGCCGTCACCGACGCCCAGGGCCGCTTCGTCATCGCCGACGTGCCGGCCGGGCAGTACGCACTGCAACTGGACTACCCCGGTTTCAGCGCGCCCGAAACCACCGTGCAGGTCGCCGACAGCGGCGCCGCCACGGTGTCGATCGCGCTGGACGAGGCCAAGCAATTGCAGACCATCAGCGTGGCGGCCAACCGCTACGACGCCAGCACGCTGAAGATGAACTCCTCGAACACGGTGGACGTGCTGTCGGCCAACGATCTCGAGCACACCGCCGTGCACAACGTCGCCGAGGCGCTGGGCCTGATCGCCGGCATCAACATCACCTACAGCGGCTCGGGCTACTTCGGCGGCGTCGACGGCGCCGCGCGCGGCGAAGGCATGTTCGCCTCGGTGCGCGGCCTGCCCTCCGAGTACAACGTCAACCTGATCGACGGCGTCACCGTCGCCCAGGGCATGCCGTACAGCCGCAGCGTGCAGTTGAGCCTGTTGCCGCCTTCCGGCCTGCAGACCATCGTCGCCAACAAGACCTCCACCGCCGACATGGACGGCGACGCGATCGGCGGCACCCTGGATTTCCGCACGCCCACCGCCTACGACTACAAGGACGCCACCAGCGGCAGCGTCACCGTCAGCGGCCGCGTCGAGAGCCGGGCGCGCGACTACGGCGGCGACGGCCTCGGTGGCGGCCTGGCCGGCGAGTTCCAGCACAAGTTCGGCGACGAGCAGCAGTTCGGTTTCTACGCCAGCGCCTATTACGACTACCGCACCTCGACCAACAGCGAGGTGGCCGCGGCCACCAGCGCGCTCAACGACGGCTCATGGAAATTCCTGCACGCCAATGCCGACGGTAGCAATGCCGCCGGCTACGCGCCGCAGGACAACCTGACCAGCACCGGCATGAACGTCGGCGTGGTCGCCGGCTGGGAGCGCCGCTACGGCGGCAATGCCGCCTTCGACTGGAACGTGGACGACACCCTGTCGGTGTACGCACGCGCCACCTACGCCTACGCCAAGACCGACCAGGGCACCACCTTCGTGCAGTTGCTGCCGCAGGACGTCAGCTTCGTGCCCACCGCCACGCCCGGCGTGTATTCGCCCAACATCAACCGCATCGCCGCGCGCTTCTGGTACGAGACCAACCCGGAAATCGCCGACCTGGCCACCTTCCAGGTGGGCGCGCGCAAGACCGCCGGCAACTGGACGCTGTCGCCGAACCTGTTCTACAGCTTCGGCGACAACGACCGCCCCGACCACATCGAGATCGACGGGCGCGAGGACAAGTTCAGCCAGGCCAATTTCGCCTACTCCGGCAGCAGCCTGATGCGCTACGGCAGCGGCGCCTTCCCCTACCCGCAGCTGACCCCGGCGCTGCTGGCGCAGGTCAACAACATCCCCTCGCTGTACGCCAGCAGCTACGGCGAATCGACCAAGATCTACTCCGGGCAGAAGAAGGGCGGCGCCAAGTTCGACGCGCGCTACGACTTCGCCGACGGCGCGCTGACCGCGCTGCAGTTCGGCGTGAAGTACAGCAAGAGCAGCCGCCACTACAGCAATCGCGACTGGTGGACCGGCCCGGTGCCCGACACCAGCACGCTGGGCGACCTGGGCATCTTCAACGGCGGCTACGCGGCGATCTTCCCCGGCAAGTACCACTGGGCCACGCCGCGGGTCAGCGAGGGCGCGGTGGCGCAGGTCATCGCCAACCACCTCACCGACGACGACCTGGACACCTGTGGCAGCGCGTTCTACGTCAACAACTGGAACTGCAACACCATGCGCGGCACCGAGGCGGTCAGCGCCGCGTACGCGATGGCGACCTTCTCCTTCGGCAGCCTGGAGGTGGTGCCCGGCGTGCGCTTCGAGCACACCAGCATTCACAACACCTTCTGGACCACGCCCACCGACAGCGACGGCAACCAGCAGGTCGGTTATTTCGCCGCCAACAGCACCCACTACGACCAGCCGCTGCCGAGCGTGTTCCTGACCTGGCGCCCGGACAGCGCCACCACCTACCGCGCCGCGCTGTGGACCAGCTACACGCGGCCGGCGTTCGTGCAATTGGGCGGCGGCAGCCAGATCAACATCTCCAACGGCATCACCACCATCAGCCAGGGCAACCCGGACCTGAAGGCGATCACCTCGACCAACCTGGACCTGTCCGGCGAGTGGGCGACCGAGCATGGCGGGTTCTTCTCGGTGGCCGGTTTCTACAAGCGCCTGCATCACTACATCTACGACGCCGGTTCCGGCCAGGCCAATTCGGGCACCAGCGGCAGCGGCACGGTGTTCTACCAGATGCCGACCAACGGCGGCGACGGCCGCGTCTACGGCGTGGAGGTCAGTGCGCGGCAGCGCTTCCAGGATCTGCCGGCGCCGTTCGACGGGCTGGGCGTCAGCGCCAACGCCACGCGCCAGCATGCGCACGCGGATCTGGGCATGGTCGGCTTCGAGGACGAGCAGATGCAGTCGGCGCCGAATGCGATGGCCAATCTGGAGCTGTTCTACGAGCGCTCGAAGTTCTCGGTGAACCTGAGCTATCACTTCAGCAGTTCGTATCTGCTGAACTACGATTTCCTGCACCAGAACGCGCCGTGGGACGATCTGTGGGCGCGGCCGACGCGGCGGGTGGATCTGCACGCGGGCTATCGGTTCGACAATGGGGTGAATGTGGATCTGTCGATCTCCAATCTCACCAAGGAATACAGTTACTGGGGCCATGTGGGCCGGCACAATCTGGCGGTGTCGGACATCGTGGATGCCGGCATGATGACGTTGTTGACCGTCAAGTACGCGTTCTAGGCCGCGGCGGCGTGCGCACTGGGATGCCATCGCGGAGCGTTGCCACGCTGTCTGTGGGAGGGACTTCAGTCCCGACGGGCGTTACCGACTCCGCGTGGATCAGGCCTTTTGTGGGAGGGACTTCAGTCCCGACGGGCTTTCCCGGTACTGCTTGGGCAGACAAGCAAAAGCAACAGCTTTCGCCTGGCGGCGAGTCACTTTTCTTTGCTTGTGCAAAGAAAAGTAACCAAAAGAAAGCACACCCCGCCTTCGCGCCCGCTGCGCGGGTCCGCTCCGCTGACGGGATTTTCGGACGGGGCATCGTGCCCCGGCCGAAAACGGCGCACATCCTTGTGCGCCGCCCCCCTGCGGGGGGTTTTACCCGCCAGCTCCGCCGCTGCGGAGGGGACCCGGGAAGAGCAAAAGCTGAAAAGCAACAGCAACAACCACTGCAACTGCAACTGCAACTGCAACGATGCTCCTGGAGCGCGCAATGAAACGCCGCGCCTTCTGTCGGTTCGGCTTGCTGGCGCCATTGGGCTTGGCGGCGATGCCGATGCTGCGCGCAGCGGTGCCAACATCAGCGCCGGTGCCGGACGGGAGACCCCACACGTTCGGTTTCGCCCAGGGCCGCTTCACGCTGGACGGGCAGCCATGGCAGATCCGCAGCGGGGAACTGCATCCGCTACGGATCGCGAAGGCGGATTGGTTGCATCGGATTCGCATGGCCAAAGCGATGGGGCTGAATACCATCGCGCTGTACCTGATGTGGAATGCGCTGGAAACGGCGCCGGGGCAGTTCGATCTGGACAGCGGCGAGCGCGATTTCGTCGGCTTCATCCGGCTGTGCCAGCAGGAGGGGCTGTGGGTGTATCTGCGCCCGGGTCCGTATGTGTGCGCGGAGTGGACGCTGGGCGGGTTGCCGCCGTATCTGCTGCGCGAGGCGAACATCCGTCTGCGCGATCGCCACGATGCGCGGTACATGGCGGCGGTGGAGCGCTACATCGGGGCGATCGCGCCGCGCATCGCGCCGTTGATGGCCAGTGCCGGTGGGCCGGTGCTGATGCTGCAGATCGAGAACGAGTATTCGATGCATGGCAGCGACGTCGGCTATCTGCAGGCGCTGGCCGCGCTGTGGCGGGCGCATGGGGTCGACGGGCCTTTCTCGCTGGCCGAAGGGCTCAAGGATCTGCGGCGGCGCCAGGCCATGTTGCCCGGCGCCGCGCTAGGGCTCGATGGTCCCGATCTGCACGATCTGCAGGCGGCCACGGCCTTTGCCGGGCAGGCACCGGTGTGGGTGTCCGAGGGCTACCCCGGCTGGCTCACGCACTGGGGAGAGCCGAAGTTCGCGCGTCGCGACTATGCGCCGCTGCTGCGCCGCATCGCCGCCGCCGGTTATTCGTTCAATCTGTATGTCGTGCACGGCGGCACCAATTTCGGTCTCAGTGCCGGGGCCAATGCCGAGGACGACGGCTCGCAGTTCCAGCCGGCGCTGACCAGCTACGACTATGGCGCGCCCATCGACGAAGCCGGCCGTGCGACGCCGGCCTATTTCACGCTTCGCAGGATCATCGCCGCGCAAGCCGACACGCCACCGCCGCCGCTACCGGCCGCACCGCGGCGCGCGCAGTTCGCTACGGTGCAGGCCAGGCCCGTGGCCGCGCTGTGGGACAACCTCGGCCCTGCGCTGCAGACCGACACCCCCATCGACAACCAGCGCCTGCTGGGCCAGGACCAGGGCCTGGTGCTGTATCGGCGCCGGATCGGCGCGGGCCGGGCGCTGCACTTGGGACAGGTCCACGACTACGCGGTGGTGCATCTGGACGGCCGCGAACTCGACCACGTGTCGCGAGTGCGGCATCCGCGCTTGCACAGCGCGCTGCAGTTGCGCCTGCCCGATGCAGCGCAGGACACGCGCGAGCTGGAGGTGCTGGTCGACAGCTTCGGCCACATCAACTTCGGCCCGGCGCTGGGCGATCGCAAGGGGCTGCTCGGTCCGGTGCGGCTCGATGGCCAGGACCTGCACGGTTGGGAAGTGCGCGGGCTGGCGCTGGACGCAGACCCGACGCCGTCGCTGCGCCCGCTGCAGGCGCCGCCGCAGCGCCCGGGCCTGTTCTTCGCCACCGAATTGACTATCGACCAGCCGGGCGACGTGTACCTGGACATGCACGACTGGCGCAAGGGCTATCTGTGGGTCAACGGGCGCCTGCTCGGCCGCTACTGGGACATCGGCCCGCAGCAATGCCTGTACTGCCCCGGCGCCTGGCTGCGCGCCGGGGCCAACCAGGTGCTGATCCTCGATCTGCATCGCCTGCAACCCGGCCTGGTGCGTTGCGCCGACGGTCTCGTCCCCACGCCTGCCACGCAGCCCGTCGCATCCCTTCCCTCCCCACAGGATCGCGCATGCACATGACATCGCTCGCCGCACCCGTCGCGTCCTCCCCGTCCGCCGCCGACAAGGGCGCGCCGCCGCGCACGCTGGGATTCTGGAGCGCGCTGTCGGCCAACCTGCTCAACATGATCGGGATCGGCCCGTTCATCACCATCCCGCTGGCGCTGTCGGCGCTGGCCGGTCCGGCGGTGCTGCTGGGTTGGGTGGTCGGCGCGCTGCTGTGCCTGTGCGACGGCCTGGTGTGGGCCGAACTGGGTTCGGCGATTCCGCGCTCGGGCGGGCCGTACCACTACCTGCGCGAGGCCTATGGCCGCGACCGCGCCGGGCGCCTGTTCGGCTTCCTTTACCTGTGGCAGACGCTGCTGACCGCGCCGCTGTCGGTAGCGGCGGCGGCAGTCGGCTGCGCGCAATACCTGGCCTACCTGATGCCGGGACTGAGCCACACCGCGCTCACCGGCATCGCCATGGCGCTGTGCCTGTTCAACACCGCGCTGCTGTACCGGCAGGTACGCTCGGTGCAGCTGCTGTCGCTGCTGGTCAGCGCGGTGGTGATCGCCGCCTGCGTGTGGATCGTGCTCAGCGGCGCGCTGCATTTCGACATGGCGCTGGCGCGCGAGTTCCTGCAGGCGCGGCCGGCCTCGCCGCACGGCTTCTGGCTGGGCTTCGGCGCGGTGGCGCTAATCGCGGTGTACGACTACGGCGGCTACAACAACGTGTGCATGCTCGGCGGCGAGATCCGCAAGCCGCGCCGCACGATTCCGCGTGCGGTGCTGTGGTCGATCCCGATCGTGGCGGTGCTGTACCTGGGCTTGAACGTGACCCTGCTCGGCGTGCTGCCGTGGCAGCAGGCGGCGCAGTCCAAGGCGGTGGTGGCCGACTTCATGCAGGCCATCTACGGCCCGGTGGGCAGCACCGTGGCGGTGGCGCTGATCGTGCTCGCCAGTTGGGGCTCGGCGCTGGTGGTGCTGCTGGGCTACTCGCGGGTGCCGTATGCGGCGGCGGCGTGCGGCCAGTTCTTCGGCGTGTTCGCGCGGCTGCATCCGCGCGGGCGCTTCCCCACCGTGTCGCTGCTGTTCGTCGGCATCACCTCGGCGCTGGCCTGCCCGCTGTCGCTGGACGACCTGATCGCCACGCTGATGATCATCCAGATCCTGTTCCAGTTCCTGGCGCAATGCCTGGCGGTGGTGCTGCTGCGGCGGCAGCCGCGGCGCCGCGCGCGTTTCGCCATGCCGCTGTACCCGTGGCCGCTGCTGATCAGCGTCTGCGGCTGGCTGGCGCTGCTGGCCACCAGTCCGCTGCCGCGGTTGCTGGCGGCAGTGCTGGCGCTGTGCGCGGGCACCGCGCTCTATCTCATCCAGGCCAAACGCGAGGCAGCATGGCCCTTCCAGCAATGAAAACCCACGACGTCGCGGTGGTCGGCGAGGTCTATCTCGACCACATCTTCAGCGGCTTCAGCACCTGGCCCGGGCCGGGCGAGGAAGCGATGGCGCGGCACTACCATCGCGACCTCGGTGGCGGCACCGTCAACACCGCCTGCGGGCTGGCGCGGCTCGGACGCAAGGTCACGCTGATCGGCGCGATCGGCGCCGGCGACCGCGACTGGTTCGCGCAGCGCCTGGGCGCGTTCGGCGTCGGCACCGAAGGCCTGGTCGACCACCCCGCCGGCACCGGCGTCACCGCCAGCGTGTCGCTGCACGACGACCGCTCGTTCTTCACCTACCCCGGCGCCAACGCCGCGCTGGAACCGCTGTTGGGCAGCGCGGCCGCGCTGGAGGCGATGTGCGCCGCGCGCCATGTGCACTTCGCCCTGCCGCTGCCGGCGACGCTGGCGCGCACGCTGCTGCCGGCGTTGCGCGCGGCCGGCTGCAGCACCTCGCTGGACGTGGGCTTCAACCCGGCCTGGCTGGCCGATCCGGACAACCACGCCACCTGCCGCGCGGTCGATCACTTCCTGCCCAACCAGAAGGAGGCGGCACTGGCCGGTTGCGCCGGCGACGATGCCGCGTCCTGCGCCGCCTGGGCGCAGGCGCTGGGGCTGGCGCAGGTCACGATCAAGCTCGGCGGCGCCGGCGCCTGCGTGGTGGATGCCGCCGGCGCGCGATTGGTTGCCGCGCCCGTCGTCGCCGTGCAGGACACCACCGGCGCCGGCGACGCCTTCGATGCCGGCTTCATCGACGCGCTGCTGGATCACCTTTCCCTCGATGCCTGCGCGCAGCGCGGCTGCCTGTGCGGCGCCGCCTGCTGCACCGCGCTCGGCGCGCTCGACGGCCTTCCCGATCCCCCACGTCTCAGGAGTCTCCATGAGCAGTTCCTTTCCCAACCGTAAACTCGCCCTGATCGGCGGCGGCGGCGTGCGTGCGCCGCTGGTGGTGTACGGCGTCAACGATGCCGCCGAAGCACTCGGCGCGCGCGAGATCGTGCTCTACGATCCCGACCAGGAGCGGCTGGCGCTGATGGTCGCGCTGGGCCGCGCGGTGGTCGCCGAGTTCGGCGGCGATCTGCAGGTCAACGCGGCCAGTTCGGCGGAAGCGGCGATCGACGGCGCGCACTTCGTGCTCAACAGCATCCGCATCGGCGGCATCCGCCAGCGCGCCACCGACGAGCACACCATCATCCGCCACGGCTACGCCGGGCAGGAGACCACCGGCCCCGGCGGCGTCGCCAAGGCGTTGCGCACGGTGCCGGTGGCGATCGAGCAGGCACGCATGGTGGAGCGGCTCAGCCCCGACGCCTGGCTGGTCAGCTTCACCAACCCGGCCGGGCTGATCACCCAGGCCATCAGCCGCCACACCCGCGCGCGCGTGGTCGGCATCTGCGACACGCCGGTGGAGCTGTTCCACAACATCGCCCGCGCGCTCGGCGAGCCGCCGGCGAACGTGGACTGCGAGTACGTCGGCCTCAACCACCTGGGCTGGATCCGCGCGGTACGCGTGCGCGGCGAGGACGTGCTCGACCGCATCCTGGCCGACGACGCGATCCTGCGCCAGCTGTACCTGGCGCCGCTGTTCGACTTCGACATGCTGCGCACGCTGCGGTTGATTCCCACCGAGTACCTGTACTTCTACTACGAGCGCAGCCGCGCCCTGGAGAACCAGCGCGCCAGCGGCGCCAGCCGCGGCAGCGAGATCGAACGGCTCAACCACACCCTGATCGCCGACCTGCGCAGCCGCCTCAACGCCGGCGACGGCAGCGGCGCGGTGCAGACCTACGCCGCCTACCTGCAGCAGCGCTCCGGCTCGTACATGCGGCTGGAGGCCGAGGCCGGCTCGGCCTTCGCCGACGACCTCGCGCCGCAGCCCGACCCGTTCCGCGCCAGCACCGGCTACCACCGCATCGCCGTGGATGTGATGAGCTCACTGACCGGCGCGCTGCCCGGGCGGCACGTGGTCAACGTGCGCAACCAGGGCTGCATGCCGGAACTGGCCGACGACGACATCGTCGAGATCTCCTCCACCATCGAGCGCGACCGCATCACCCCGCTGCCGGCGCGGCCGATGCCCGAGGCGATCCAGGGCCTGGTGCGCACGGTCAAGGCCTACGAGCACGCCGCCATCGACGCCGCGCTCAGCGGCAGTCACCTGGACGCCTGCAAGGCGATGCTGATCCACCCGGCCATCGGCGAGTGGAGCCCGTCGCGGCGACTGCTGGAGGCCTTGTTCGGCCATGCCGGCAACGGCGACGACGACGGCGAGTGCGTGTGCTCGGGGCCGATGCACTGGCACGGCGCGCACCACCACCACTGAGCCGGCCGGTTGTGCGGTCGCAGGATGCATCGGACGGCCACACGTTGTAAGGTCGTCGTAAATTGGTCCGTCATAGGTACCATCAACCTGCCCTCCCGGCCGCGGCCGGCGCCTCCCCCGGTGCCGGCCCGTGCCGGGAGCGTTCGTCGATTCCACGGAGCGTTCCAGGCCATGCCCACCCGCCGCGACATCCTCCACTTCCTCGGCGCCAGCGCCGGCGCCGCGCTGCTGAGCGGGGCGCTGCCGGCCGCCGCCGCGGCATCGGCCTCCACCGCCCTGCCCAGCAAGCGGCCGCCGCCGGGCAAGCGCCGCTTCGTCAGCGCCGCGGTCGAGCGCCAGTTGCGCACGGTCAAGGCCGGCATCGCCGATCCGCGCCTGGCCTGGCTGTTCGAGAACTGCTACCCCAACACCCTCGACACCACCGTCGAGACCGGCACCCGCAACGGCAAGCCGGACACCTTCGTCATCACCGGCGACATCGAGGCGATGTGGCTGCGCGACTCCTCCGCGCAGGTGCATCCCTACGTGCCGCTGGCCAAGCGCGACCCGGCGCTGCGGCGCATGTTCCATGGGCTGATCCAGCGCCAGGCCGCCTGCATCCGACTGGATCCCTACGCCAACGCGTTCCTGCCCGACGGCACCAGCCAGCGCCTGAAGTGGTCGGTGGCCGACATCACCGAGATGAAGCCCGGCGTCGGCGAGCGCAAATGGGAAGTGGATTCGCTGTGCTACCCAATCCGCCTGGCGCACGAGTACTGGCGCGCCAGCGGCGATACCGCGCCGTTCGACGACGACTGGCGCGACGCCATGCACGTGGTGGTGCGCACCTTCCGCGAGCAGCAGCGCCTGCACGGCCGTGGGCCGTACAGTTTTCAGCGGCCCTCGCCGCTGGCCACCGAAACCCTGGTGCTGGACGGCTACGGGCAGCCGACCCGGCCCAACGGCATGATCCACTCGATGTTCCGCCCGTCCGACGACGCCTGCCTGTACCCGCTGTTCGTCCCCGCCAACCTGTTCGCGGTGACCTCGCTGCGGCAACTGGCGACGATGAGCGAGGCGCTGCATCACGACGCCGCCTTCGCCGGCGAGTGCCGCGCCCTGGCCGACGAGGTCGAGACGGCCACCCGAAAGTTCGGGCAGATGCGCGACGCCGACGGTCAGCCGTTCTGGGCCTACGAGGTGGACGGCTACGGCAACCAGTTGTTCATCGACGACGCCAACGCGCCCGGCCTGCTGAGCCTGGCCTACCTGGGCTGCTGCGATCGCCGCGATCCCGTGTTCCTGCGCACCCGGCAACTGGCCTGGAGCGAGCGCAACCCGTACTTCTATCGCGGCCGCGCCGCCGACGGCGTGGGCAGCCCGCACAGCGGCCTGGGCACGATCTGGCCGATGTCGCTGATGCAGTACGCCCTGGCCAGCGACGACGACGCGCAGATCCGCCAGTGCCTGCAGTGGCTCAAGACCACCGACGCCGGCAGCGGCTTCATGCACGAAGCCTTCGACAAGGACAACCCGAGCACCTTCACCCGCGACTGGTTCGCCTGGGCCAACACCCTGTTCGGCGAACTGATCATCGACCTGCATCAGCGCAAGCCGCAGTTGCTGAAGGCCTGACGCGATCACTGCATGTGTGGGAGGGACTTCAGTCCCGACGGGCCTGACCGACAACGCGTCGGGACGGAAGTCCTTCCCACAACAGCAAACACACCCCCACCGCACCGCCGCACACCCCGAGGACAGCACCATGGCCACACGACGCGGTTTCCTGCAGGGCGCCATCGCCCTGGCCCTGTTCGGCAGCAGCGGCATCGTGCGCCTGGCGCAGGCACGCGCCGGCAGCTACGCGCTGCCGGCCGATGCGCGCGCCAAGGCCGAGCTCACCCGCAACGTCGACGTGTTCATCGGCACCGGCGGCCACGGCCACACCTTCCCCGGCGCCACGCTGCCGTTCGGCATGGTGCAACTGAGTCCGGACACCTACAACGCCGACTGGGACGCCTGCTCCGGCTACCACGCCGACGACGGCTCGATCATGGGCTTCTCGCACACCCACCTGTCCGGCACCGGCATCGGCGACATGCTCGATTTCCTGGTGGTACCGGCCACCGGCCCGGTGAAGCTGCAGCCCGGCACGCGCGAGCATCCCGAGACCGGCTACCGCTCGCGCTTCGACCACGCCGACGAAGCCGCCTCGCCCGGCTACTACCGCGTGCGCCTGAAGGACAGCGGCGTGCATGCCGAACTCACCGCCACCGCGCGCGCCGGCCTGCACCGCTACCACTTCCCCAAGGGCAAGCCGGCGCACCTGCTGCTGGACCTGTGCCACGGCATGCAGGACAAGCCGGAGATCCCCGCCCGCGTCGAAGACGCCAGCCTGCGCCTGGTCGACGCGCAGACCGTCACCGGCGGCCGCCGCGTCTACCAGTGGGCCAAGGGCCGCTACATCTACTTCGCCATGCGCCTGTCGCGGCCGTTCGCCAGCGCGCAGCTGTATGCCGACGACCAGCCGCTGGCCGCGAGCGCGCGCAGCGCCGACGGCAACCGGCTGAAACTGGCCCTGCACTACCCCGATGCCGCCGACGCGCCGCTGCTGGTCAAGGTCGGCATCTCCGCGGTCAGCGCCGACAGCGCCCTGGCCAACCTCGACGCGGAACTGCCCGACTTCGACTTCGCCCGCGTGCATGCCGCCGCCGTGGCCGAATGGGAAAAGGAACTGGGGCGGGTGCGCATCGACAGCGACGACGAGGCGCAGCGCCGCATCTTCTACACCGCGCTGTACCACAGCCTGATCGCGCCGACCCTGTTCAGCGACACCGACGGCCGCTACCGCGGCATGGACCTGCAGGTGCACCAGGCGCCGGCCGGCTACCACAACTACAGCACCTACTCGCTGTGGGACACCTACCGCGCCCTGCACCCCTTGCTGACCCTGGTGCAGCCCGAGCGCGTGCCCGACCTGGTGCAGTGCCTGGTACGCGGCGCCCACGAATGCCCGCAAGGCGTCGCCATCTGGCCGCTGCAGGGCGTGGAGACCGACTGCATGATCGGCTACCACTCCGCCGTGGTGCTGGCCGAGGCGCACGCCAAGGGCTTCACCGGCATCGACTGGAAAGCCGCCTACCCGGCCTGGCGCAAGCGCGCGATGGACGACGACGTGCACGGCCTGGCGCTGTACCGGAAGATGGGCTACATCCCCTGCGACAAGGTCGACGAATCGGTCAGCCGCACCCTGGAATTCGCCTACGACGACTGGGCGGTGGCGCATCTGGCGCAGGCGGTCGGCGCCGACGACGATGCCAAGCACCTGCGCGAACGCTCGCGCCAGTACCGCAACGTGTTCAACCGCGAGAGTCACTTCGTGCAGCCGCGGCTGAGCGACGGCCAGTGGGCCACCCCGTTCGATCCGCGCGCGATGGGCCACAGCGCGCAGTGGCGCGACTTCACCGAGTCCAACGCCTGGCAGGCCACCTTCCTCAACCAGCACGACCTGTACGGCTACATGGACCTGTTCGGCGGCCGCGACCACTTCGTCGCCAAGCTCGACGAACTGTTCACCACCAGCTCCGAACTGCCGGCGGACGCACCGCCGGACATCGACGGCATGGTCGGCCAGTACGCGCACGGCAACGAACCCAGCCACCACGTCGCCTACCTCTACGCCTACGCCGGGCAGCCGTACAAGACCCAGGCGATGGTGCGGCGACTGCTGCGCGAGCAGTACCACGACGCGCGCAACGGTCTGTCCGGCAACGAGGACTGCGGGCAGATGAGCGCCTGGTTCGTGCTCAGCGCACTGGGCCTGTACGCGGTGGACCCGGTCAGCGCCAACTACGTGCTGGGCAGCCCGCTGTTCAAGCGTGCCGAACTCGACGTGGGCAACGGCCGCACCCTGCGCATCGTCGCCCACGGCAACAGCGCGGCCAACGTCTACATCCAGAGCGCCCGCTGGAACGGCAAGCCCTACACCCGCAGCTGGCTGCGCCACGCCGACCTCGCTGCCGGCGGCACGCTGGAGCTGGAGATGGGGCCCAAGCCCAACACCGCGTTCGGCGCGGGCAAGGACGATTTGCCGCCGTCGTTTAGCTGACGGCCGGGAATCGGGATTGGGGAATCGGGATTGGTGGTTCCCCACATCCGCGCCTGTGCGTGACCCGATGCACGACGGCGCGCGCTCCGGTCGTCCTACTGTCGCAATCGCATCGCTTTTTTCGAGAATCCCCCATGCCGCGTAAGACCCTCGCCGCTCTCGCCCTCGCCCTGGCGTTCGCCCTGCCCGCCACACACGTGCGCGCGGCCGACAGCAGCACCGCCTGGCCCGCCTTCGCCACCCAGGGCGATCACTTCGTCCGCGACGGCAAGCCGTACCAGGTCATTTCCGGCGCCATCCACTTCCAGCGCATCCCCCGCGCCTACTGGAAGGACCGCCTGCAGAAAGCGCGCGCGATGGGCCTGAACACGGTGGAGACCTACGTGTTCTGGAACCTGGTGGAACCGCGGCCGGGCCAGTTCGACTTCAGCGGCAACAACGACATCGCCGCCTTCGTCGACGAAGCCGCCGCGCAAGGCCTCAACGTGATCCTGCGCCCCGGCCCGTACGTGTGCGCCGAGTGGGAAGCCGGCGGCTATCCGGCGTGGCTGTTCGCCGAACCCGGCATGCGCGTGCGCAGCCAGGACCCGCGCTTCCTCGCCGCCAGCCAGGCCTACCTGGACGCCCTCGCCGCCCAGGTCAAGCCGCGGCTCAACGGCAACGGCGGCCCGATCGTCGCCGTGCAGGTGGAGAACGAATACGGCTCCTACGGCGACGACCACGCCTACATGCGCCGCAACCGCGCCATGTTCGTCCAGGCCGGCTTCGACAAGGCGCTGCTGTTCACCGCCGACGGCCCCGACGTGCTCGCCAACGGCACCCTGCCCGACACCCTGGCCGTGGTGAACTTCGCCCCCGGCGACGCCAAGAACGCCTTCGAGACCCTGGCCAAGTTCCGCCCCGGGCAACCGCAGATGGTCGGCGAATACTGGGCCGGCTGGTTCGACCAGTGGGGCGAGAAGCACGCGGCCACCGATGCCGCCAAGCAGGCCAGCGAATTCGAATGGATCCTGCGCCAGGGCCACTCCGCGAACCTCTACATGTTCGTCGGCGGCACCAGCTTCGGCTTCATGAATGGCGCCAACTTCCAGAAGAACCCCAGCGACCACTACGCCCCGCAGACCACCAGCTACGACTACGACGCCGTGCTCGACGAAGCCGGCCGCCCCACCCCCAAGTTCACCCTGTTCCGCGACGCCATCCAGCGCGTCACCGGCATCGCCCCGCCGGCGCTGCCCAAGCCGATCCGCTTCGCCGAGTTGCCGGCCACGCCGCTGCGCGAATCCGCCTCGCTCTGGGACAACCTGCCCGCCGCAGCCGCCACCACCGACACCCCGCAGCCGATGGAGCGCTACGGCCAGGCCTACGGCTACATCCTCTACCGCACCACCGTCACCGGCCCGCGCAAGGGCAGCCTGTACCTGGGCGAAGTGCGCGACTACGCCCGCGTCTACGTCGACCGGAAGCTGGCAGGCAGCGCCGAGCGCCGCCTGCAGCAAGTGGCGGTGGACGTGGACATCCCCGCCGGCCCCCACACCCTCGACGTGCTAGTGGAGAACACCGGCCGCATCAACTACGGCGCCCACCTGGCCGACGGCCACGCCGGCCTGGTCGACCCCGTCCTGCTCGACGGCAAGCCCCTCACCGGCTGGCAGACCTTCCCCCTACCGATGGACGATCCGAGCAAACTCACCGGCTGGACCACCGCCAAGGTCGACGGCCCCGCCTTTCACCGCGGAGCGCTGAAGATCGGCACGCCCACCGACACCTTCCTGGACATGCGCGCCTTCGGCAAAGGCTTCGCCTGGGCCAACGGCCATAACTTGGGAAGGCAATGGAAGATTGGGCCGCAGCGTGCGTTGTATTTTCCGGCACCGTGGCAGCGGAAGGGGGGGAATAGCGTGATTGTGTTTGATCTGGATAGCGCGGCGGATGCGAGTGTGCGGGGGGTTAAGGGGCAGGTTTGGAGTACGCCCAGCAACTGACTTATCCGCGGAGCGCGCCGTCAGGTAAATCCGGACGGCGCGGGATCAAACAACTTGTCTACAAATTGAGGCCGCTGCGAGCAGCTTCCCCAAGCCCCGTGATCCTTTGCCTGATCGATGACGTGGACCGTGAAGCGGACGGCGCCGTCGAAAACCGACCGTCACCCCCGCGCAGGCGGGTGCCCGGCGCCTTCCCACAGCAAAGGCGCAAGACACTGCGCTCCCTCCCCCTGGTCATTCCCGCGAAAGCGGGAAGCGCTCCACAGCGGTCCTAAGGACCGATCATCCAAGGACTTTCGAATCGAACGCGGCGGCGCCCGTTCCCGCCTTCGAGAGCACCAATCGGATGTTCCGAAGAAAACTTTGGCCTTGAGCAGGAACATTACGACGAAGAAGCCCCCTGAAACCCGCTGCGAATCAGCGCCGACCATGCAAGGCCAGTCAATCCAAGGCGAGACCTCCCTGCCCCACCCCACCTGCCTCATGGATCAGTGCAAGCGCTCGCCGCCCACGGCCTGCGACACCTGCCCCACCGCATAGACCGCCCGCTCCTCGCGCACATCGCTTTTCGGCAATGGATGGCGCAGCGGCTGGCTTTCAATCTGCGTCAGCAGCGTACGCACTTCGGCCACCGCATCGAAGATCACGTCGCCCATTTCGGGCGGCGTCTTGCCGGCGCGCTTGGTCGCATCGCCGACCGCCACCACCCGCGCGTGGGCCGAGACAGTCTCGACCAGCAGGTTGAGCCGGTCGATCTGTTCCAGCGTGACCCGGAATCCGCTGCCCACTGCTTGCGTCACCTCGGCGATGGCATCGGGCCGGGTAACACCCGTCTTGCCGGTACGTTGCGCTGGGTAGGACACCTCGTCCAGCACCAGGTCCACCTGATCGGCGAGCAGCTCCAGGCAGAACGCCAGTTCGCCCATGCGCACCTTCGGCTCGGCGGCACGCTCTTCGGCTTGCGTGCGCGGCTGCGCCATGCGGGCCAGGAACCTGACGTGGTCGCTCAGCCTCGCCAGCCGGAACTGGCTTTCCTCCGGCAGGAAATAGCCTGGCATGTCTTCGTCATCCAAACGGTCGTACGACATCGCTGCCTCCTCGTTCCATCGAAGTGACCCGTCCGCCGCGAACGGCGGACGGGAAGTCGGGAGGCTCGAAACCGCTAACAGCCGGCGGGCTTATTCCCCTTGCGGGTGTTGTATTCACCGCCCTCCCGACGCAGGCATCGCGTCGGTTGCGCCTGCAAACCATGCAGGCACAAAAAACCCACCGGTTTATCGGAGGTGGGTACCGCTGTTAGCGGAGTTTCGAGGCTCCGTGGGTCGAGAATGCTACTGGCAACCAGCCACGTCAAGACTTCCTTACGCCGACGAACGGTTGATTGCCTGGAACTGCTCAAATGGATAAATAACGACAAAAACCATTCCTTCGCCTGCCGATGGATGTAGCCAGATCGCGCGGCACGATCATCACCCTGCATCCAGGCCCGATACCCACAACACCCGGCGTGGCCTACTATTCGCATCACAAGATGCCATTGGCCGCCCTGCCCCTCAGTACGGATACGCGAGTGACTGTCGACAGCAACTTTTCCTTCCTGCAGGAACACGATCCGGTCTTCTTCAAACTGGCCTCGATGGCCGAGCAGGTCTTTGCCAGTGATCCCAACACCACGCTGATCAAGCTCCGGCAGTTCGCCGAAGCACTTGCCCAGGATCTCGCGGGACGTGCCGGCATCATCCACGACCAACGGACAACCCAGGCAGATCTGATCTACCAGCTCGCGCGCGAGCTACGCCTGGACCGGCGGATCCAGGAGCTGTTCCACGTGCTGCGGGTCGAGGGCAACAAGGCGACCCACGGCTTCACCACGCAACACCGCGAAGCGATGGATGGCCTGAAGGTCGCCCGCGACCTGGCGGTCTGGTATCACCGAGCCTTCGGCAGGAACGCCGCCGACTTCAAGGCCGGTGCTTTCGTGCCCCCGAAGGATCCAGCCGCGCCGTTGCGCGAAGTGCAGGCCGAAGTCAATCGCCTCAGAGCGGAGCTGGATACCGCCCGCCAGCAACATGACCAGAGCCAGGCGCTCGCCGAACTCAAGGACCGCGAAGCCAAGCTCAACGCCGAGCTCGCCGAAGCGATGGATGTCGAAGCGCGTGAGCAGTCGGCGCTGGCAGCTCAACGTGAACAGGAACTGCAACGGCTTCGCCAGGACTTCGAACAACGCATCGCCAACCTGCAACAGCCCGACACCGCCCGCCAGGCCGCCACCCAGCAGGTCGCCGGCGCCACCCAGCAGGCCAGCAACAACTTCGACCTCAGCGAAGACCTCACCCGCATCCTGATCGACCAACAGCTGCGCGAGGCCGGCTGGGAAGCAGACTCGCTCGACCTCACCCACGCCAAGGGCATCCGCCCGGAAAAAGGTCGCAATCTCGCCATCGCAGAGTGGCCCACCAGGGTGCCGCGCGCCAACGCCGACTATGTGCTGTTCGCCGGCCTCACCCCGGTCGCCATCGTCGAGGCCAAGCGCAAGCAGATCAACATCGCCGACCGGATTCCCCAGGCCGAGCGCTACGCGCGCGATTTCGTGATGCGTGGCGAGCTAGCCCCCGCCTACCCGGCTACCAGCTCGATCGCAGGCTGGACCGACGGCCAGGGCGGCCATTTCCAGGTGCCGCTCGCATTCGCCTGCAACGGCCGCCCTTATATCAAGCAGCTGGCCGAGCAATCTGGCATCTGGTTCCGCGACCTGCGCTCACCGGCCAACCTGCGGCGCCCGCTGCAGAAGTTCCACACGCCCGAGGACATCGCCGATCTGCTCACCCGCGATCGCGACCAGGCCGAGCGCAATCTCGCCAACGAAGGCATGGCCTACCTCAACCTGCGCGACTACCAGCAGCGCGCGATCGAGGCAGTGGAAGGCGCGCTGGCATCGGGCTCACGCAACTGCCTGCTGGCGATGGCGACCGGCACCGGCAAGACACGCACGATGATTGGCCTGATCTACCGTTTGCTCAAGGCCGAGCGCTTCCACCGGATTCTGTTCCTGGTCGACCGCTCCGCGCTCGGCACCCAGGCCACCGAGACGATGCAGGACATGCAGCTGGAGCAGAACCAGACGCTGGCGCAGATCTACAACCTCGATGGCCTGGACGATACCCGCACCGCCGATGAGACCCGCGTGCAGGTCGCCACGGTGCAGGCGATGGTCCGGCGCATTTTCCAGTCCGATGACCCGCCACCGATCGGCACCTTCGACTGTATCGTCGTCGACGAGGCCCACCGCGGTTACACGCTCGACCAGGAAATGACCGAAGGCGAGCTGGCCGTGCGCGACCACGCGCAATACCTGTCGCAATACCGCCGCGTGCTCGATTACTTCGATGCCTGCCGTATCGGCCTGACCGCCACGCCGGCCAAGCACACCACCGAAATCTTCGGCAAGCCGATCTACACCTACAGCTACCGCGAAGCAGTGGCAGATGACTGGCTGATCGACCACGAGCCGCCCATCCGCTACATCACCGCGCTCGGCAAGAACGGCATCCACTTCGATCGCGGCGAGCGCGTCAGCGTCATCAACACGCAGACCGGCGAAGTCGATACCGCAGACCTGGAAGACGAGCTCGACTTCAATATCGAGTCGTTCAACCGGCGTGTGATCACCGCGGACTTCGACCGGGTCGTCTGCGAGCAGCTCGCCATCGAACTGGACCCGGACGGCGAAGAAAAGACCCTGATCTTCTGCGTCAGCCAGCCCCACGCCGAACGCGTCAAGAACCAGCTGGACGAGGCATTCAAACAGGTCCATGGCGATTACTACAACCAGGCCAGCGTCGCGGTGATCACCGGCAAAAGCGACAAGGTCGACCAGCTGATTCGCAACTACAAGAACGAGCGTTACCCCAATATCGCCATCACCGTGGACCTGCTGACCACCGGCATCGATGTGCCGCGGATCGCCAACCTGGTGTTCATGCGCCGGGTCCGCTCGCGCATCCTCTACGAACAGATGAAGGGCCGCGCCACCCGCCGCTGCGACGACATCGGCAAGACCGTGTTCCGCATCTTCGATCCGGTCGATCTGTACGCCGCGCTCGAAGACGTCGACACCATGCGCCCGCTGGTCAAGGACCCCAACATCAGCATCGAGCAGCTGGTCCACGAGCTCGGCCAGCAGCGCAGCTTCGATGCCCCCGGCAGCAACGGCGGCAGCCATGCCGACGACGCACTCGACCAGTTGAGCCAGCGCATCATGCGCGTGCTGCGCAAGGCCCAGCATCGCGCCGAGCAGCGCCCGGACCTGCGCGACAAGCTCAGCGAGCTGGAAACCTCCTGGGGCGTGGCGCCGGCCGTGCTGCACACCCACCTGCACAAGCTCGGCGCACGCAATGCCGCCAGCTTCCTCCGCGAACACCCGCGCCTGGTGGAGCAACTGGCCGAAGTGGGTATACTGCTGGGCACGGACCGCTATCCGGTCATTTCCGAACACACTGACACCCTGCTCGAACGCGCGCAGAACTACGGGGTCAACGAAGCCCCGGCCGATTACCTGGACAGCTTCAACGCCTTCATCCGCGAGCAGATCAATCAGTCCGCCGCGCTCAGCGTCATCGTCAACCGCCCCCGCGACCTCACCCGCGCCCAGCTGCGCGAGGTGCGCCTGCTGCTCGACCAGCACGGCTACAGCGAGGCCCACCTGCGCGGCGCGTGGCGCGACAGCACTCAGCAGGAGGTCGCCGCCAGCATCATCGGCTACATCCGTCGCGCCGCGCTGGGCGAGGCATTGGTGCCGTTCGAGCAGCGCGTCGACAAGGCCATGCAGGGCATCTATGCCCAGCGCAGCTGGACGCCGGTGCAGCGGCGCTGGCTCAAGCGGCTGGCCCAGCAGCTGATACACGAGGTCGTGATGGACCGCGACACCGTACAACGCAACTTCAGCGGTGACGGCGGCGCCCTGCAGTTGGACCGCCTGCTCGATGGCCGGCTGGACCAGATCTTGGGCGATCTGGGCGAGCATCTGTGGGATCAGACCGGCTGAGTCGGTGGTTCACACTGGCATATGAGCCGATTAGCCGGGATAATCGGCTCATCCAAAGAGCCAATTAATCCAGCCAATCGGCTCACCAATGTCCAACCAAGTAACCGAACCACGGCCCCGCTGGATCTGGCAGCAGCCCGACTGGCCCCGCTTCCACTGGCAGGCCGATGCCCTGGCGGCACTGCTGCGCGACTGCCAGCACGCCCACGGCCAGCTGCTCGGCATGGCCGGCGCGGTCGCCGGCGACCAGCAGGCCGCCGAAGCACTGGACACCCTGCTCTCCAACATCGTCACCTCCTCGGCCATCGAGGGCGAGCGGCTGGATGTCGGCTCGGTACGCTCCTCGCTGGCCCGCCATCTGGGGCTGGCCGAAGACAGCCCGCGCCGCACCACTGGCCGCAGCGAGGGGCTGGCCGAGCTGATGCTGGACGCCACCGGCCGCGCCGACGCCCCGCTGGACCTGCCCCGCCTGCTGCAATGGCACCGCTGGCTGTTTGCCGAACAGGACAGCCTGCTGCCCAGTCGCATCCGCATCGGCGCGCTGCGTGGCGATGCGCCGATGCAGGTCGTCTCCGGCCGGCTCGACCGCCCCATCGTCCACTTCGAAGCCCCGCCGCGCGACGGTCTGGACGCCCAGCTCGCCGCCTTCCTCGGCTGGTTCGCCAGCTCGCGCACCGACGCCACGCTGGACCCGCTGCTGCGCGCCGGCATCGCCCATCTGTGGTTCGTCACCCTGCACCCGTTCGACGACGGCAATGGCCGCCTCACTCGCTCACTCACCGATCTCGCCCTGGCCCAGGCGCAACCGCAGGCGATCCGCCTCCATGCACTGTCGGCCAGCATCCTCGCCGACCGCAGCGGCTACTACCGCAGCCTGGAAACCACCCAGAAAGGCTCGCTGGACATCACCGGCTGGCTGCGCTGGTTCCTCACCACCCTGCACGACAGCCTGGTGCAGGCACTGCACCGCATCGATCGGGTATTGGCCAAAGCACGCTTCTGGCAGCAGCATCACGCACAGCCGCTGTCGGCCGAACAGCTCAAGGTGCTCAACCGCCTGCTCGATGGCGGCGAGCGCGGCTTCGAACACGGCATCAGCGCCTCGCAATACCAGGCCGTGGCCAAGGTCTCCAAGGCCACCGCCACCCGCCACCTGGCCGACCTGCTGGAAAAAGGCTGCCTGCGCCGCCTGCCCGGCAGCGGCCGCAGCACCCGTTACGCCATCAACACGCCGGCCTCCAGCATCGCGCTGCCGGCCCGCACCACTTCAGAACAAGGCAGCACCCCATGACCCATAACGACATCGTCCAGAAACTCTGGAACCTCTGCGACGTCCTGCGCGACGACGGCATCAACTACAGCGACTACGTCACCGAGCTGGTGCTGCTGCTGTTCGTCAAGATGGAATACGAGCAGGTGCAGAACAATCCCAACTTCGAGCACAAGCTGCCCGCCGGCAGCCGCTGGCCCGATCTCAGCGGCAAGTCCGGCCTCAACCTGCTCAACCACTACCGGCAGATGCTGCTGGACCTGGGCCAGAGCAGCGATCCGATGATCGCCGCCATCTACGCCGACGCGCAGACCCGGCTCAAGGAACCGCGCCATCTGGAAACCCTGGTCACCGCGCTCGACGGGCTGGACTGGTTCAGCGCGCGCGAGGACGGCCTGGGCGACCTTTACGAAGGCCTGCTGCAGAAGAACGCCAACGAGACCAAGTCCGGCGCCGGCCAGTACTTCACCCCGCGCCCGCTGATCGATTCCATCATCCGCTGCCTGCAGCCGCAGCCCGGCGAAACCCTGCAGGATCCGGCCGCCGGTACCGCCGGCTTCCTGATCGCCGCCGATGCCTACATCAAGGTCAACACCGACGATCTGTACACGCTCGACGACAAGGCCCGCCGCTTCCAGCAGCACAAGGCCTATACCGGCATGGAGCTGGTGCCCGGCACCCGCCGCCTGGCGCTGATGAACTGCCTGCTGCACGGCATGTCCGGCGAAGGCGCCGGCGTGGTCCAGCTCGGCAACAGCCTCGGCAATGCCGGCGCCGCCTTGCCCAAGGTGGACATCATCCTGTCCAACCCGCCGTTCGGCACCGCCAAGGGCGGCGGCGGACCCACCCGTGACGACCTCACCTACAAGACCAGCAACAAGCAGCTCGCCTTTTTGCAGCACATCTACCGTGGCCTGAAGCCCGGTGGCCGCGCCGCCGTGGTGCTGCCGGACAACGTGCTGTTCGAGGCCGGCGTCGGTACCGACATCCGCCGCGACCTGATGGACAAGTGCACCCTGCACACCCTGCTGCGCCTGCCCACCGGCATCTTCTACGCGCAGGGCGTCAAGACCAATGTGCTGTTCTTCCAGAAAGGCACCGCCGCTAACCCGCGCCAGGACACCGGCTGCACCCAGGCCACGTGGGTCTACGACCTGCGCAGCAACATGCCCAGCTTCGGCAAGCGCACCCCGTTCGGGCCGACGCATCTGAAACCGTTCGAGGAGGCCTACGGCACCGACCCCAACGGCGCCAGCCCGCGCACCGATGAAGGCGAGCAAGGCCGCTTCCGTTGCTTCACCCGCGCCCAGATCGCCGAGCGCGGCGACTCGCTGGATATCAGCTGGCTCAAGGATGCCGACAGCGTCGATGCCAATAGCCTGCCCGCGCCCGAAGTGCTGGCCGCAGAAGCCATGGCCGAACTCAGCGAAGCGCTGCGCGAACTCGACGCGCTGATGCAGGCGCTGGGCGCCGGTGATGAGGCGCTGGAACAGAAGCGGCTGCTGGCCGAGGTGATGGGGCTGGAAGTGAGCAGCGGCGAGGTGGACGGTGAGTGAGTTGCCGGTTGGGTGGGGTCCCTGCCAACTTGGGGAAATTCTGGAGTTGAAGTACGGCAAGGCACTTCTAGCGACATCACGTGATGGTGGCGCTTACCCCGTCTATGGCTCCAATGGAATTGTTGGGAATCACTCAACCTATTTGGCAGAAGGCCCGACGGTTATCGTTGGCAGAAAGGGGAGTGTCGGTGAGGTTTGCTACTCAGCTGTTCCATGCTCTCCCATCGACACCACCTACTATGTTGATGAATTTGAAGTCACCCACTCCAAATTCATATATTACCTGCTGAGAAATCTAGATCTAGCTTCGCTAAATAAATCGACTGCGATTCCCGGTCTAAACCGACAGGATGCTTACGACCTGGAGATACCACTTGCACCGCTTGCAGAGCAAAAGCGCATCGCGCAGAAGCTGGATGCGCTGCTGGCCCAGGTCGACACCCTCAAGGCCCGCATCGACGCCATCCCCGCCCTGCTAAAGCGCTTCCGGAAATCGGTGGTTCACTCCGCTGTAATTGGGCGTCTTTCAGCTGACCTACGAGTTCCCATTGGGAAATCAGAAGAACAGGAGCAGCTTGGTCCGCTTGAGTCATGGCGCGAAGTTACGCTCGCCAGCCTGGGAGAGTTGTCACGAGGCAAATCCAAGCATCGACCACGGAACGACAGTCGCCTCTACGGCTCCGCATATCCCTTCATCCAAACGGGTGATGTAGCAAACTCAGGCGGAGCACTTACATCATCAAAAGTCTTTTACAGCGAATTTGGGCTAAAGCAAAGCAGGCTTTTCCCATCCGGCACGCTATGCATCACCATCGCGGCGAACATAGCCGACACTGCCATGCTCGCGATAGACGCCTGCTTCCCTGATAGCGTTGTCGGCTTCATCCCAAACAAGGATGATTGCATAGCACAGTTCATCAAGTACGTCATCGACGACAACAAGGAGTCGCTTGAGGCACTCGCACCTGCGACCGCGCAAAAGAACATTAATTTGAAGGTCTTGAACCAAGTCAAATTGCGCATTCCACCGATCAAAGAACAAATCGAAATCGTTCGCCGCGTCGAACAGCTCTTCGCCTACGCCGACCAACTGGAAGCCAAGGTCACCGCCGCCCAGCAGCGCATCGACGCGCTGACCCAGAGCCTGCTCGCCAAGGCCTTCCGCGGCGAACTGGTACCGCAGGACCCCAGCGACGAACCGGCCAGCGCGCTGCTGGAACGCATCCGCGCCCAGCGCGCCGCCGCGCCCAAACCAAAGCGCGGCCGCAAGGCGGCGACAAGCTGACCTGATCCATCCCATCCATCACAAGGAAGCGACCCCATGACCACATTCGACAGCACCAAACTGCCATTGAAGGACCTGCTCAAGGACGTCGTCCAAGGCAAGATCCAGCTACCGGATTTCCAGCGCGGCTGGGTCTGGGATGACGAACACGTGCGCAGCCTGCTGGTCAGCCTGGGGCGCTCGTTCCCGGTGGGCGCGGTGATGCTGCTGGAAACCGGCGGCGAGGTGCGCTTCCAGGTCCGCCCGGTGGAGAACGTGCCGCTGCAAGGACTGGCCGCTCCAGAAAAGCTGATCCTCGACGGTCAGCAGCGTCTGACGACGCTGACCCAGGTGCTCAAGCTGTCCGGCCCGGTCAAGACCACCACCGACAAAGGCAAGCCGGTCGACCGCCACTACTACATCCACATCCCCACCGCCCTGGCCGGCCCGGACCGGCTGGACGAGGCCATCATCGCCACCGACGGCAGCCGCCAGCAGCGCAGCGATTTCGGCCGTAGGCTGGATCTGGACCTGTCCACCCGCGAGCTGGAATGCAAACAGCTGTACTTCCCATGCTCGGAGATCCTGGAGGCGATGGGCTGGCTGCAGGACCTGTTCAAGTTCAACGCCGCTGCGCAGGCGCAATTCTTTGAGTTCAAAGAAAAGGTGCTCGATGCATACAACGAGTACCAGATCCCGCTGATCGTGCTGAAGAAGGAGACCAGCAAGGAAGCAGTGTGCCTGGTGTTCGAGAAGGTCAACACCGGCGGCGTACCGCTATCGGTGTTCGAGCTGGTGACCGCCAGCTACGCGGCCGATGGCTACAACCTGCGCGACGACTGGTACGGCAGCGAGCTGCGTAAGGTGTCCTCGCGCTACAAGCGGCTGGCCAAGGAACCCATCCTACGCGGGGTGGAGAACACCGACTTTCTGCAGGCGGTGACCATGCTGCACACGCTGGAAAAGCGCCGTGCCGATATCGAGGCCGGCAAGACCGGCAAGCAAGTGGCCCCGGTCAGCGCCAAGCGCGCATCGGTGCTGGAACTACCGCTGGATGCCTACAGGCGCTGGGCTGACCCGGTTGAACAAGGGTTCCTGCGTGCGGCCAAGTTCCTGCGCCAGGAATGTTTCACCGCGCCACGCGACCTGCCTTACCGCACCCAGCTGGCGCCGTTGGCGGCGGTGTTGGCACTGATCGGCGCCGACGAGCACTGGCGCGAGCCGCGCATCCACCAGAAGCTGGCGCAGTGGTTCTGGTGCGGCGTGTTGGGCGAACTCTACGGCGGCGCGGTGGAGACCCGCATCGCAAATGACGTCGACGAGCTGCTGAGCTGGATCGAGCATGATGACCAACCGCCGCGCACAATTGCCGACGCCACCTTCCAGATCGACCGCCTCGCCTCGCTGACCTCGCGCCTGAGCGCCGCCTACAAGGGCATTAACGTGCTGGTACTGCGCGAAGGTGCGCAGGACCTGTTCTGGAAGTCGCGTATTCGCGACCTGGAGGCCGACGAGGTGGCATTGGACATCCACCACATCTTCCCGCGCGACTGGTGCGAGAAGCAGAACATCCCGCGCCGGCGCTACGACTCGATCATCAACAAGACGCCGATCTCCTACAAGGCAAACCGCATGATCGGCGGCTCCGCTCCCTCCAGCTATCTGGCCGCCCTGCAGGCCCACAAGCAAGTCCAGTTGGATAACAGCGGCATGGACGCGCTACTGGCCAGTCATCGCATTCCGGTGGACGCCCTACGCGCCGACGATTTCGACAGCTTCTGCGCTCAACGCCAGCAGAACCTGCTCGCGCTGATTGAAGCGGCAATGGGAAAGCGTGCGGCGCCCGCGGATATGGTGACCAACTGATAAGTCGGAACACTGACACCGAAGGCAGTTATCGAATGCCACCAGGTTATCGACTGTCACTCTGCAAAGAGCAGCGGGGCGACCAGCGCCTCGCTTTCATTTCGTCAGCCTGATGGCTCCAACACGACGCGTCACGCAAACGGATCCTGCAGCACCATCGTGTGATCCCGGTCCGGGCCGGTGGAGACGATGGAGATCGGGCAGCCGGCCAGTTCCTCCAGCGCACGCAGGTAGGCGCGGGCGGCGGGCGGCAGTTCGTCCCACACGGTGATGCCGTGGGTGTTCTCGCTCCAGCCCGGGAACTCCAGGTACACCGGGGTGCACTCTTCCCAGCCCTGCGCGTCCAGCGGCGCGTATTCGGTGCGCTTGCCGCGGTATTCGTAGGCGATGCACACCTTCAGCTTCTCCATGCCGTCGAGCACGTCGAGCTTGGTGATGCACAGGCCGGAGATGCCATTGATGGCCACCGCCCGCTTCAGCGCGACGATGTCCCTCCAGCCGCAGCGGCGCGGGCGGCCGGTGGAGGCGCCGTACTCGGCACCGCGGTCGCGGATGCCCTGGCCGATGGCGTCGTCCAGCTCGGTCGGGAACGGGCCACCGCCCACGCGCGTGGCGTAGGTCTTGGCGATGCCCAGCACGTAGTCGATGTCCTGCGCGCCCACGCCGGTGCCGGCCAGTGCGCCGCCGACGGTGGTGTTGGAACTGGTGACGTAGGGATAGGTGCCGTGGTCGATATCCAGCAGCGCACCCTGCGCGCCTTCGAACAGCACGCGCTTGCCCTGCTTGCGCAGGTCGTGAAGGATGCCGGCGACGTCGGACTTCATCGGCTGCACGTACTCGCCGAAGGCCAGGGCCTCGTCATAACGGGAAACATGGGTCGGGAAACAGGGGTCAGAGTGCACTTCCATCTTCTTCTACTACCGACCTGACCTTTGGCGGCCGCCCGATTCTTGCAGGGCCGGCTCGACGGCCAAGCTGACGTTCAATCGCCTCTCGGAAACGGTCGTTGCCCAGCGCGCATTGCCGCTGCAAGTTGACGCGGATGGCCGCTGTCTCGTCTGGGCCGATCGCATCCGGCACGAAGCGGCGATAGTGGTCTGCGCGCTGGCCGGCTGGGGCAATGGCTAGATAGCTCGCATGGGGTTGTACCAGCGCGTTAGCCTGCCCGAGGCCATTGCAGGATGGCTCGACCGCAGATGGTCCGCCGGCGCGGTGGCCACTTCGGAGGATCCCTGCGACCTACGTAGGAAAGTGCACTTCTGCGCTGGGTTGATCGGGTACCATCGGAGAACCGTGAATGGGTATGCATCCTGACTTCCTGACTCTCCTGGACTGCTTCGCGCACCGGCTTCACCGGGCAACAGAGCATTCAGATAATTCAGGAAATTGCGAAATTACATGAAAATTAAATATTCGAACCACTTTTTCGATATCGCGCTTTTCCAAATCCTCCACCAATTCTTATCGCCGATCGCACAAGTACTTTTTGCAACACTTTCGGCCGCCATATTCTATTCACGCATCCACGCAGGATTTGGCGTCGCACTTTTTTCGACACTCTTCATCTACGTGGCATTCTGGGTAGCCCAAGCACTCTTTAGCATAGTGCACCAATTCTCGACACGCAGCAAAACCGTTTTGACCGAGCACGTCATCGAGCTGGAAAACGAGCACCTGCTTGAGCAGACAAAGTTCAACAAATCTTTGTTTTACTGGCCAGGCATTGAGAAGGCCGTTTCGCGCCCCGGATTTGTTGCGATCTATGTGACGCCGCAGATGGCGCACGTTATTCCAAACCGCTTTTTCTCATCCAAGGAAGAGAGGATGCGCTTTTTGACCATAGCTCGCGATAAAATTCGTTCGGCCAGAATCTAACAAGAAGTTGGAAAACAGGGGTCAGAGTGCACTTCCATCTTCTTCTACTACCGATCTGACCTTCGGCGGCCGCCCGATTCTTGCAGGGCCGGCTCGACGGCCAAGCTGGCGCTCAATCGCACCACGGAAACGGTCGTTGCCCAGTGCGTGTTGCCGCTGAGAAGAAACGGGGTCAGGTAGGCTTCCCAATTGAAACACGTGGCAAAAGCCAAGATCGGTGCTTTGCTGGCATAGGCCCGGATGGCCACCCGCGCAAAGGATCCAACTCATTCGATTAAGTGAATCTGACCTCGTTAGTCCGATGGCATGTGCAGCAAGCAGCGTCAGATGTTAGGCTACAAGTATGGGAATAGACATTCACCTTGAAGCCGATGAGCGCCTTTCAATTATCGCCATCTCTACAACATTACGCGAATTGGGCGCACTGGGCATAGCTAGCGACGACACTACAGCCGAAGGATTCTTCGACTCCGGACTGTCCGTTTACGCCATATGTGAGTTCCACGATCGGACGCTATACACAGAGGATACCAAGGGCATGGATTTTCCTGTAGCCATTCGTTGTTACTTGCGAATCAAAGGTCCCGAGCCGGCGGGATTATCTGCAACTGGCGACCTCGAGAAGTTCATTAAGCGAATTGCAACCAGAACTGAAGCTCGATTTTTAGTTTCACTCCAGCATGAGTCGGCCTTATATTGGAAAAATGACGATAGCCTGCATGCTGCCCAGCCGGCGACACGTTCAGAGACGGGGTCAGGTTGACTTCCTAAGTGAAACTACCCCGTTACACGGTCCAGACCAAGAACCGATGCTTCGCAGACATAGGCCCGCATGCCCGCGCAAGGGTTCAACTCAATCGATAAGTGAACCTGAACCCCGTCAGCCGCTCATGCCGATACCACTTTTTCAGACGAGCCCAATTAGCTATTCACACCACAATGAGCTCCACCATATTTCTTCATTACTTCCATCAAGGCCGCGAAAGGGCTGTCCCGTTCAAGCAAGTGCTTACCTTCCTCATGAAGTACGGCACACCTGGCGTTGGGCCCTACAGCAACGAGATAGTGTTCCCCGCCGAGCAGATCGCAGATATAGCGAATATTGTGCGTGACGGAGATGAAGGTGCCCTTTGTATAGCATTCAACAGACCCGTAATAAACGACCAATTTCGACAGTTTGTTTTTGAAGCAATGCAAAAATTCGGCTTCTCAGCATATGAAGATGCTTTTGATTGGGCGTACGTTCTTCCAGGGTCAGGCGGCGATGTTCCTCAAGCGCTGCTGGAAGAGTTATCGGATGGAGTTCAAGAGGTCCAAATCGCAGCGCAGTTGTGGCCCGACCATTAACTGGGTGACCTCTGATGGCGTTATGCTCACTTAAAAGCTCATCTTCGCTGTACAGCATCGGCAGTTGACATCCCCAAAAACCAGCAGCACCATCACCTCCAAGGAGCGTAGAAACTCCTCTCATAGCGGCACCCACCTCCGTCAAACCGGTGGTTTTTTTTGCCTGTTCGCAGGCACACTCCGACGCGCTGTCTGCGTCGGGAGGGCGTCGAATACAACACCCTTCGGGGAAATAAGCCCGCCGTCTATGAGCGGTTTCTAACCTCCCGACATCCCGTCGCCCTTCGGCGCGGGTTCCTGTCTGCCAAGGAGGCTGTGCCATGCGTCAACCGTCGCCCCGCCCCGCCGCTCCCTGCAAGCGCAAGTCGCACAAGCATCGCCACTGCCCGCAGTGGACGATCGTCGAATCGTCGCCCATCCCCATGCTGACGCCCGAACAGGTCGCCGCCGCCAACGCCGCCGATCTTGCCCGCGCCTCGCGACCGCCCCGCCGCCCACGCCCGCCACAGCAGTGCACCGTCGGCTGCGGCCGCTCCGCCAACGGCAAACGCAAGCCCGCGCTGCGCCTGGGCGGCCGCTGGATGGAAGAACTGGGCTTCACCATCGGTAGTACGCTGCGCGTGCAGGTGCGCGACGGCGAACTGGTGGTTAGCGTGGCCAGCAAGGGCTGACACGGCAGTCGCACACCACGCGTATCAAAAGATTGCTGAGATGGCGAACAACCACTTTGTTTCAAGACAGAGAAAATTGCACTTACCCCGTCAGCTTCCCTAGATCGACAACCACAGCTTCCCCGGGAACGAGGCCAGGTTGACTTCATAGCAATAGTCTCGCCTGGTCGATGGCAGTCTGCACGCTGGCTGGCCGGGGCAATGGCCAGATAGCGGCAGTCATCATGTATTCTGGATGACTATGGACGACGCCAAAAACCTGACCGCCTGCCCCAAGTGCTTGAGCACTTCTCACATTCGCGAGAAGACGCTTCTCATTGGATCCGCAAGTCCGAGAAAAATTTTTGGGAACGGTGAGGAGCGAGCCGGGTATCGACGAAAAGATCAACTTGCCGTGGATGAATGCAAGAGCGAAAAGTTGCAACCAGAACCACTACAGCAGTTCGTGGCTGGACATTACTGTGGAGTCTGCGGAATTGGCTTCCTGCCCGACGATATTGTCGAAAGCTCAATCTGGCCTGCTCCCGTTTTGTTTCGAGAATAAGCACGGAAATCGGCCACTCACCGACCGACCCGAGGCCGCCTCCTTAACGCGCCACCCACATCGCATCCCAGCCACCGCATGATCGCGCTCCTGCTTCCCCTGCTGGTGCTCGCCGCCCTCGGCTTCGTCCTCAGCCTCATCGTCCACGTGATGGCGCTTGCCGGGTACGTGCCGCCAGGCGGCGAGGCCGTCTTCGCCATGCACTTCGGCGTCTTCATCGTCTGGTTGCCGACCGCGCTGCTTTCCCAGTAAACAGTAAACAGGGGTCAGAGTGCACTTCCATCTCCTTCTACTACCGACCTGACCTTTGGCGGCCGCCCGATTCTTGCAGGGCCGGCTCGACGGCCAAGCTGACGTTCAATCGCCTCTCGGAAACGGTCGTTGCCCAGCGCGTGTTGCCGCTGCAAGTTGAGACGGATGGCTGCAGTCTCGTCCGGGTCGATCGCATCCAGCACGGAGCGGCGATAGTGGTCTGCGCGCTGGCCGGCCGGGCAATGGCTAGATAGCTCGCATGGGGTTGTAACAGCGCGAGCCTGCCCGACGCCATTGCAGGAATGGCTCGACCTACGGTAGTCCGCTGGATCGACAACCATGCCAGCCCGCACCGGATTGAGTTCGACGTAGCGATAACAGCGAAGCAGATAGATTTCGTCTTGAACTGGTCACAACTTGTAGCGACCTTCCCACAATGTACCGGTGCGATGGTATTGCGTGTTGATGTAGCGCACGTAGCGGCGACCAAGCGACTGCATCAGCGTCGGTGCCGTACCGGGCTGTTGGCTGGTGAGCAGCAAATGCACATGATTGGTCATCAACACGTAAGCATGCACCGCAATGCCGAGCTTGAGTGCCAGTTCGTGCAGATCCTGCAAGTAGCGTATACGATCAATGTCTGCGAAGAAGCATGGTTGCCGATCATTGCCCCGCTGCACGATATGCTGAGCGACGCATGGAAGATCCAAACGGGGACGACGTGGCATGTGCGATCCTTCCCGCTGAGGTGAGATCAGCTTCGTGCGTTCGAACGCCCCTTCCCATCGGGCAGCGTCCAGACTCTGTATAGGGAAAGTGCACTCTGACCCTGGTTTTCCCTGACGGCCCTTTGACGGCCCTTCGACATTCTCCGCTCTGAACCAGAGCCAGCGTGGCGCCGCCCAATGAGGCTCTAGTCGACTACACCTTTGTGCTGGAACAGGATAAGTGCACTCGATAGGTGCACTTTACCCCTGATTTTACGTTGTCACGCCCGGCAGCAAAGCGGCCTATCCGTCGCTACATTCCTTCGCGTCTTTGATTTCGACCGGAGTCAGCGCGACGCCGTCGCTGGTTTCGCTGATCCTGGAGATGGTGAGATGGCAGGTTTGGCGCGAGAGATCCAGGGAAACTTCGTAGTCCTGGCCTTTTTCGGGAACGAAGGACACGCCGAAATCCTTGCAGCGGCTCGAAATGCCGATCGGGCCCGTGGTTTCGTAATACGAGGCGTGAATGGCGATGGGCTCGCCGGCGGCAATGGCGTATTCACGATAGAACGCCTTGGCCAGGATGCCGCTACGTTGCTTGAGGTTGGTGACATTGGGAGTGACCGCCATTCCCAGGGAAATGTTCTTCTTGCTGCCGAAGGCACCGCTGAAGCCTCTACTGGAGGGCGTTTCGGTTTCAGCATCACCGCCATAGCACATGGCGTTGCGATAGAACTCCAGGCCAATCGCGGCCTGCCCGAAGAAACGGATCCGCGCCTGGTTGTCCGGGTTGACCCGTGCCTGCTCGCCCTCGTCGTCGAAGGGGATGGCTGCGGCAGGACAAGCTGCCGCGAAAAGCGCCGTCAGCATAAAAAGTTTGGGGAGGAGTTCCATTCTGACCTCATCGTGGCTTCAGATGGCAATAGCGGCGGCTGGCGGAGTTTCTGAAGCTGTTTGATCGTTCCGGAACAAGAGTCCGAAGCAGAGCGCGGGGGCGCACCCACCGCTTCCACTTCTGCTGCCGATCCGACCTTCGGCGGCCTCCCGACTCGTGCAGGGCCCGAAGTCCCCCCGCTTTCAGTAGCGGGGCTATTTAGAGTCCGGGTTTCATCGTAGCGGCTTTGGCCGCTAGCTGTTGGGCATAGACGGCCGGGGTCAGGCCGCCCAAGATCTTCTTCGGTCGCTCCTCGTTGTATTCCCGTCGCCAGGTCTCGATCTCGGTGCGGGCGTGCAGCAGCGTCGGGAACCAGTGTTCGTTGAGGCACTCGTCGCGCAGGCGGCCGTTGAAGCTCTCGATGTAGGCGTTCTGGTTCGGCTTGCCTGGCTGGATCAAGCGCAGCTGCACACAGCGCGCGTGGGCCCACGTCACCATCGTCTTGCCGCAGAACTCCTTGCCGTTGTCGGTGCGGATCACCTGCGGCAGACCCCGTGTCAGCGCCAGCCGATCCAGCACCCGCGCCACGCCGTGGCCGGAGATGGCCCGCTCCACCTCGATCGCCACCGCCTCGTGCGTGGCATCGTCGACGATGGTCAGGGCCTTGAGCATCACGCCCCCGGCG